>JBBQOR010000305.1:0-4156 GCA_038331055.1 Burkholderiales bacterium | reverse complement strand
GGCGAAGCCACGCTTGTGAGCCAGAGGGGGTGCGTCAGGGCGGCGGTAGTTTGCGGTGCGGTGTTCATGGGCAGATCTCCTTTTGCCCGTACGGGCAAGCGCCGTTCCCAACACTGGCTAGCGAGGCGACTGCATCGTGGTGGCCTCAAGCGACTTCTCGGCCTGCAACCGGGCGCCATCCGCCTCGGCCAGCGCGGCAGATGCGCGCAGGCGCGCAGATTCAGCGGCGCAACGGTTCGGTGGCCTGCCCGGCGGCGGCGCGCCGCGGCACCGCCGGCGCCGGTGCGGCCAGCGCCGCCGGGTCAGGCACCATGCCACGCAACGAGCCGTGACGCTGGCTGTAGACCCAGGTCAGCTCGGCGCCGAGCAAGAAGACCTGCGCCGAGTAGTAGACCCACAGCAGCAAGACCACCAACGAGGCCGCAGCGCCGAACGGCGAGGCCACACCGCTGCGCCCGATGTACAGGCCGATCAGCGTCTTGCCGACGCTGAACAGCAGCGCGGTGATTACGGCCCCCACCGCCACATCGCCCCAGGCGACGCGCTGGCGCGGCATCCACTTGTAGATCATCGCGAAGACCGCGGCCACGAGCACGAAGCCGATGGCGAAGTTCAGAACTTGCGCCAGCAGGCCCCAGCCGGCAAACCACGGCGCCCACCATTTGTCCAGCGCCGCCAGCGCCGCGCTCAGCACCAGCGAGACCAGAAGCAGGAAGCCGATGCCCAGCACCAGGCCGAGCGACAACAGCCGCGTACGCAGCAGAGCCCACATCCCGTTGCCCGTGCGCTTGGGGGCGCGCCAGATGCGGTCGAGCGCGTCCTGCAGTTCGCCGAAGACGCTGGTGGCGCCCACCAGCAGCATGGCCACACCGACCACGGTGCCGGTGACGCCTGCGGCCGGCCGGTTCAGGCTGGCCAGCACCGCCTCGATGGTTGCCGCGCTCTGCTCGCCGACCAGCCCCGAGAGCTGGCCGAGGATGGCGCCGCGTGCGGCATCCTCACCGAACACCAGGCCGGCCACCGAGATCACGATCAGCAGCAGCGGGGCGAGCGAGAACAGAGTGTAAAAGGCCAGCGCCGCACCCATGCTCGGCGCGTAATCGTCGACCCAGGCCAACGCGGAATCTCGCAGCAGCCGCCAGGCTGCCCCGATCATCGGTGCGCGGCCGCGCTGCAGGCGGCCAGAGTGGATGAGAGCGGGTGATGCCGAGACACGGTCATGAGCGGTTTCCGTAATCGATCGTGGTCTGATGAAGCCGAGCCGTCGGCCGCGGCCGCCGCGGTGCCGCAAACACTTCGCAAACACTTCGCAAACCCTTCGCAAATCCTTCGTAAACCATGCGGAAAAGTTTGCCGGTGCGCCGTCGTCCTGGCTGCTATGCCACTCACCCGGGCCGTGGCCCAGGTGGTTGGCTCCAGAGGGCAACGACCATGCCCATCGAACCATCGCAGCGCATCTCATGGCCTGGCCATCGCGCCTATCGCGGCATCCCGTTTGCCAAGGATGCGTCTTAAGCCCACACCGATCCAGCACCACGACCCGATCGAGCCTTTCGCCACCTGGGTGGAATTCGAAGTCCGGGCCAGTACCAAGCCGGGCCTGCATGTTGTTTTCTGGGCGCCCTTCGGCGCCCGCCGAGAGAGGGATTCCGATGAGCACCAGCACCAGTACCACACCCACACTGTCCGACAACCGCAGTCGCCATTCACCGGCGACGCTGCGCGAGGGTCTGCCGCCCGCCGCTGCCGCGTTGCTGGCGGCCACCGCGCTGGTGTGGCCGGCGCTGGCCGGCCGGCGCTGGGGGCCGCACCGGATGGCGACGGGCATCTGGTACCGGCTGCTGCGCAAGCCCGGCTTTCAGCCACCAGACAAAGTCATCCCGGTGGCCTGGACTGTCATCGACTGCGCATTGACTGTGGCGGGGTACCGTTTGTTGCGCCAACCTTCGACGGCCCCGCGCAACCGCGCACTGGGCTTGTGGACGCTCAACGTCGGCCTGATCGGTGGCTGGAGCGGCCTGTTCTTCGGCCGCCGCAACCTCCCGGCCAGCACCGCGCTGGCCGCGGGAATGATCGGCAGCGGCATCGCTTACGTGGCGCAGGCCCGCACGGTCGACGGGCCAGCCGCATCAGCCGGCGTGCCCTTCGTCTTGTGGGTGGGTTTTGCCACGGCGCTGACTGCGGCGCTGTGGCGAAAGAACACCTGACCGAATCGCTCGCCCGCGCTTGATTCCCGGCGGCGGGTGACACCGCAGCGCCGGGCTGCATCGACCGGACGTGCCGCCGTCAACGGCTGAGCATGTCCTTCAGTTCGTCAGCGTGCTCTTCCTCATCGGCCAGCACGTCCTCGAGCAGACGGCGCGTGGTCGGGTCCTTGTCCCCGATCAATCGGATCAATTGCCGGTAGGTCTCGACGGCCACGCGCTCGGCCACCAGGTTGGCGCGCAGCATGGCGCGAATGTCCGTGGATTCGTCGTACTCGGCGTGGCTGCGCTTCTCGAGCCCGGAAGGGCGAAAGTCGGGCTCGCCGCCCAGCTGCACGATGCGCGCGGCGATGCGGTCGGCATGCGACAGCTCGTCGTTGGCATGCTCGAGAAACTCGTCGGCGATGGCCGGCGACGACAGCCCGGAGGCGGTGAAGTAATGACGCCGGTAGCGCATCACGCACACCAGTTCCGTCGCTAGCGAGTCGTTGAGGAAGCCGATGATCTTCTGCACCCACGGGCCGGCGCTGGGCGTCACGGCGCCGTCCTCGATGTCGTTGCGGGCGCGGTCTATCGCCTCCTGGTCAAGTTCCATCGGAGGCTCAGGCTGCGGCTTGGAAGATTCCGGGCGTTGGTTCATGTCGGGGCTCTCATGCTGGGTTGATGAACCCAGTCTCGATCGGTGCCGGGCGTTGCGGCGTAGGACGAACGCCACCCGAGGCGTAGGACACGACCCCATCGCGCCCCGCCATCCGGGAGATCTGGCTGAGGCGGCTTCCTACGATGCGACGCGCGCTTGGACGACAGGGGACAGCGGCGCAATGACGCGAGGATCAGCCTCTTCAATCGCTTGTGAAGTTGTGCGACATGGGCCACCTCATCGATCTGCTGCAGTGGCCCGCAATGCTTGTGACGGTCGCGGGATCGTGGCTTGTCGCATCGAGCCACAAAGGACGGCGCAATCTGGGGTTCTGGGTGTTCCTGGCAAGCAATGTGCTGTGGATCGTCTGGGGCTGGTCGACGCAGGCCTGGGCTCTTGTGCTGCTGCAGCTTGCACTGGCGGCGATGAACATCCGCGGCGCGAGCAAGACAGACACGGCCGATGGTGCACGCGAGACTGAGGCCAAAGGGTAGGCGCCGTCCGACGAGGACATGCGGCATCTTCCCGGTGGCCCGCGCCAGGCCGCCAGCCCGTCACTGCGCGGAGGCGGCGGCGGCGGCAAGATCCTGCACGCGTTCTGCCGCGCGCAACGCGCCCTGCGCTGCGGGTTCGCTTCGCTGATCACGGTCATCACGACACAGCTGCGCCTTCAGCGGCAGCGTGGCCTCGATGCAGGTGCCGTGGCCGGGGGTGGAACGCACGCACATGGTGCCGCCCTCCGACTCGACGCGGTAGCGCATGCCCAGCAGGCCATGGTGACCGGCAGGAACGCGCAGTGGATCGAAACCACGCCCGTTGTCGTCGATGCGCACCTGCGTCGAGTCTGCGTGCTGCCGGACCGTCACGCGCACCTGCTGCGCAGCCGCGTACTTGGCAATGTTGGTCAGCGACTCCTGGACCAGCCGATAGACCGTGAGCTCGGCCTCGGGCGAAAGACCGCCAGCGCCACGCGTGCCGTCGACCGGAAGCGACAGTGCCTCCTGCACCGGAATGCCCATCGCCTGCGACGCGTCGCGGCACAACAAGCCCAGGCTGGTGGCCAAGCCGAGCTGTTCCAGCGCCGACGGCCGCAGGTTCTCGATCACCTGGCGCTTGAACGCGATGCCGTCGTCCAGGCGGTCTTCGAGCGCGCGCAGCCCGGTCCGCATCACTTCGCTCACCTGGGTCTGGCGGCGCAGGCGGGCGAACTGCAGCTTCATGGCTGTGAACAGCCCCCCCAGCTCGTCGTGAAGCTCGCGGGCCAGGCGGCCTCGCTCGTCCTCACGCGCCGTCACCAGGTGGCCGGCCAGTT
>JBBQOR010000304.1:0-4158 GCA_038331055.1 Burkholderiales bacterium | reverse complement strand
TGGCCGCTGAGCCAAAGCGTTGGATCAGCGTGACCGCCCCGCTGTCAGCCTGGGCTGCCTTCAACCCGGCCTGATCGAGCAAGTGGCGCGTGATGACGCGGTGCACCACCTGCAGTACGGGCGTCACCAGCTTGGGTTGTGATACAGCGCCTGCAGCCAGCCGAAGAGTTCGTTGTCCTGCGCCGCCGGCACGGCGCGGGTCAGCGTCTGGTAAATGTGGTGGTGCGTGTTGACGAGGCCGGGCAGGACCACCTTGTCGTGGGCGTCGATGATCTCGTCGGCGCTGGCCGGCAGGTCGTCGCTGCGACCCACGGCTTCGATCACAGCGCCACGGATGAAGACCGCCCCGTCTTCGATCTCGCGCCGCTGGCTGTCCATCGTGACCAGCCGCCGGGCATGGCGGATCAGCAGGGTCTTGGCCACGGCCGCGTCAACCAGCGGGCTTGGGCGCTGCCTTGTCGCTCCACAACACACCGGCGGTGGCCCAGTCGTGGCGCTGCACATCGCTGAAGATGATGTCCACGGCTTCTGGCGATCCGCCCAGCGTCTTGACGGTGGCCTCGGTCAGGGCCTGGGCGAGAGCACGCTTTTGCTCCAGCGTGCGGCCGGCGAACAATTCGACGTGGATGGTGGGCATCGGGACACTCTGGTGGTCAACGTGGGTCAATGTTCGCATGCCGCGACGCGATACGGGCCTTGCACACCAGCGCCCCACCTCGGCTGCATTCCGCGTCGCTCAAAACTTCAGTCCACAACCATGAAACTTGCCCTTGCCGGTCTTCTTGCCCTTGCCCTCAGCGGCTGCGCCGTGATGGCGCCGAAGGCGCCGACGGTGTCCATCCTGGTCGATCTCGACCCTGCCAGCACCGACCGCACGGTGATCGTCGAGAACCTCACGGCCGACCGCAATGGCCTGATTTACACCGCCGACCGTGTCAGTGGCAACATCCTGCGCATCGACCCGCGTGCGCCCAAGCCGGTGGTCGTGGCCCGCATCGAGCCGCGCCAGATCAACGGCCAGACTGTGGCAGCCAATGCCTCGGGCCTGGCTTTCAACGCCCAGGGCGATCTGATGATCGCCGTTGGCCCGTTCAGCGAAGTGCTGCGCGTGCGCGCCGCCGATATCGACACTGTCCGTCCCGGGCTGGCGCAGACCTTCGCCACCGGGACGCCTGGCGCCAACGGCATTGCGTTCGACCGCCAAGGCAAGCTCTTTGTGTCCGGCGGTGCCAGCGGCACGGTGTGGCGCATCGTGCCAGCCGGTGGGGCTGCGCAAGTGGCGGTGCAGATCGACAAGTCGGTGCGCACGCTGCCCGACGGCAAGACGCAGCAGGCGATCGTCGCCAACGGCCTGGCCTTCGATGCCAGCGGCGTGCTGTATGTCGCCGACACCTCGCGCGGTGCGGTCTGGAAGGTGGGCTTGGGCCAGGACGGCAGCGCAATCAAGCCCGTGCTCTGGGCGCAGAGCCCGCTGCTGGAAGGCGCCGACGGGCTGGCTTTCGACCGCCGCGGCAACGCCTGGGTGGCCGTCAACGAGCTCAACGCCGTGGTGATGATCAGCCCTGACGGCAAGGTGCAGACGGTGGCCAGCAACGGCAGCCAGGGCCCGCTGGAGTTCCCGGCCTCGATCATCTTCGTGGGCGACGTGGCCTACATCGTCAACTTCGACACGCCGCGGCGCGTCAACCTCGACGCCAACGGCACCACGGCGCGCGACGGCGTGGGTGCATCGATCGCGCGCATCGTGCCCTGAAGCGGGCCACCGACCCATGTGCGGATGAGGGGCTGGCACGCCGCTTGCGGCGCGTTCGGGCATGGCCAGCGCCGCGACCCACCCTGAACTGCCGCCTGCGCCAGACCGCCTGACCTTGCTGTTGCAAAGCACAGGCGAGGGCATTTTCGGCATCGACCTGGACGGCCACTGCACCTTCGTCAACCGCGCTGCAGCCCAGATGCTGGGCCATGGCACCGAGATGGTGCTGGGCCGGAACATGCACCGGCTGGTCCACCACTCGCACGGCGACGGTCGCCATTACCCGGAGTGCGACTGCCCCATCTTCAACGCCTTCCGCCGCGGGCTGCCCTGCCGTATCGATGACGAGGTGCTGTGGCGGGCCGACGGCAGTGCCTTCCCGGCCGAGTACAGCAGTTACCCCATCATCGACCGCGGCGAGGTGCGCGGCGCGGTGGTCACCTTTGTCGACATCACCGAGCGCAAGCGGGCCGAGGAACTGCTCAGGCGCACCAACGATTCGCTGGAGCGCCGCGTCGCCGAGCGCACGCGCGAGCTGCGTGACCTGGCCAACCACCTGGAGTCTGTGCGCGAGGCCGAGCGCACGCGCATCGCGCGCGAGGTCCATGACGAGCTGGGTTCGCTGCTGGTGGCGCTCAAGATGGACACGCAGTGGCTGGCGCGGCGCGTCGCAGACGAGGCAGCGCTGGTCGCCAAGTGCCAGGGCATGGGCCGGCTGATCGACACGGCGGTGGACAACGTCGGTCGGATCATCACCGACCTTCGGCCCAGCATCCTGGACCACCAGGGCCTGTGGGCTGCGCTGGAATGGCAGGCCCAGGAGTTCATCGAGAGCAGCGAGCTCGACGCCACCCTGCAAGTGAACGTGGCCGCGGGCGTGGCGGCGCCGCAAGGCGGGCAGGCCATCGCCGTGTTCCGCATCTTCCAGGAGATGTTGTCCAACGTCGCGCGCCATGCCCGGGCCAGGAGCGTGCGCATGCGCATCGTGGTGGACGATCCGCCGGGCCCCGTCCTCTACCTCGACGTGCGCGACGACGGCGTGGGCGCCGGAGCCGCCGCACTGGCCGACCCGCAGAGCTTCGGCGTGCTGGGCATGCGCGAACGCGCCGGACACTTCGGCGGCAAGTTGAGCATCGACAGCACCCCGGGCCAGGGCACGCGGGTGCGGCTGGTGATGCCGCTGGGTGAGGCAAACCCATGATCAGCGTCTTGATCTGCGACGACCACCAGATCGTGCGGCAGGGCATCAAGCAGATCCTGGCCGACGCGCCCGACATCGCGCTGGCCGGCGAGGCTGCCACCGGCCCCGAGGCCGTGGCCCGCGTGCGGGACGTGAAGCAGGGCGGCATCGACGTGGTGCTGCTGGACATCGCCATGCCGCAACGCGACGGGCTGGACGTGCTGCGGCAGCTGCGCGCCGAGTTCCCCAAGCTGCCGGTGCTGATGCTCTCGACCTACCCGGACCGGCAGTACGCCGTGCGCAGCCTCAAGCTGGGCGCTGCCGGTTACCTCAACAAGAGCGCTGACAGCGAGCAGATGATCGACGCCATCCGCAAGGTGGCGCGCGGCGGCCTGTTCGTCACACCCGCCGTGGCCGAACTGCTGGCCTGCGCGCTGCACGCCGGTGGCAGCGCCGACGACGAGCGCCCGCTGCACGACACGCTGTCGCACCGCGAGCACCAGGTCTTCCGCCTGCTGGCCGCCGGGCGCAGCGTGGGCGAGATTGCCGAACAACTGGTGCTGGCACCGAACACGGTCAGCACCTACCGCGCCCGCATCCTGGACAAGACAGGCGTGCGCAACGACGTCGAACTGGCGCTCTACGCCATGCGCCGCGATGCCGTGTCGCTGCCGTCTGCCTAGTGGTTCTCCTTGCAATTCCTGGTGCGCCGTGCCCGCCTTGTAGGGCTGGCACTACAGGCGCAAGCGGCCGCCGTCGATGGCGGGCCGGCGGCGCAATTCCTACAGTCCCCAACAGCAGCCAAAGGACTTTCCATGAGCGACCCGATCGACGCTGACGCGCGCCACGACCCCTACGACGCCGACCGCCCGTTGTTGATGCGCTGCACCTGCGGCGGGCACGCCAGCGCCGCCGAGCACGCCACCGCCGCGCTGCGCGCGCGCAGCGAGACGGCGGCTTTCGAGGCCGAGTCGAACAACTTCGTCGAGGCAGCGCTGATCAAGGCGCTGTTCCCGCAGGACGCGCTGCGCCGGCGCTTCCTGCGCGCCGTCGGCCGCAACACGGCCATGGCCGCCATCGGCAGCGTGCTGCCGGTGGCCAGCCTGCAGGCGCTGGCCCAGGGCGAGTCCGGGAAGTTGGGCCCGATCGAGAAGAAGGACCTGAAGATCGGCTTCATCCCCATCACCTGCGCCACGCCGTTGATCATGGCCAAGCCGCTGGGCTT
>JBBQOR010000303.1:0-4161 GCA_038331055.1 Burkholderiales bacterium | reverse complement strand
GATCCTTCACGCGCCCGACGCCCGCCGTCGCCGGCGACACGCTGCACGCCGACTACGGGCCGCTGGGCACGGTGTCGTTCCGCTTTGTCTGACGAGACTCGCATGAATGTTGACCCCCGACCGCCGCACATCAGCCCCGACGAGTGGGCCGCGCGCGTGCAACTGGCCGCGGCCTACCGCATCGTCGACCGCCTGGGCTGGGGCGAACTGATCTACAACCACATCTCGCTGCGCGTGCAGGACGGTTCGGGCCACGTCCTGCTCAACCCTTTCGGGCTGCACTACCGCGAGGTCTGCGCGTCCAACCTGGTCAAGGTCGACGCCGAAGGCCGCATCGTCGGCGAGAGCCGCTGGCCGATCAACCCGGCCGGCTTCAGCTTCCACGGCGCGATCCACCGGACGGTGGCTGACGCGCACTGCGTGATGCACGTGCACACCACGCCGACGATGGCCGTGTGCTGCCTTGAAGACGGCCTGTCATTCACCAACTTCTACGCCGCGCAACTGCACGGCAAGGTGGCTTATCACGACTTCGAGGGCATCACCGTGCATGCCGACGAAGGCGCCCGCATCCTCGCCAGCGCCGCCGGCAAGCCGGTGCTGCTGCTGCGCAACCACGGGCCGGTGGTCATGGGCCACGGCCTGGCGCAGACGCTGTCGCTGATGTGGCTGGTGCAGCGCGCCTGCGAGGTGCAGCTGGCGGCCATGTCGATGGGCGCGCTGCGCCGCATCGCGACGCCGGTGCTCGAAGCCTGCGTGCGCGACTCGCTGAACTTCGACCCGCGCTTCGGCGCCGGGCAGAACGCCTTCGACGCGCTGCAGCGCCTGCTGGATGCCGATGACCCGTCGTACCGTGCCTGAGCCCGGCGCGACGAGGCGACACCTCAGGCACTGAAACGACGCCCGGCCCTTCGTCGCGCAGCACCAGACGTCGGGCGCGCCACAGGGCGTGGACGGCGAGCACAGGGCGCCCGGCTCGAGGGTTTGTCCCGGTTCTGTCGGACGCGTGGTAACGATTACATTGCGTTCCCTACAGGGCAGACCGCCCGCCCCGTTGATCCGATGCCGCTCTCCACGCCCGTTCGAAAACCCGCCGTGAACGCTGTCCCGATATCGATCAAGGTCGTGGCCGAGCGCGCGGGTGTGTCGGTGGCCACCGTGTCGCGCGTGCTCAACGATCACGACGCGGTGCGCGAAGAAACGCGCAGCCAGGTGCGGCGCGTCATCGACGAACTGGGCTACCAGACCAACCACCTCGCGCGCAATCTGCGCACGGCCCGCAGCGGGCTCGTGCTGGTGACGGTGCCCGACCTGCGCAACCCGTTCTACGGCCGTGTCGTCGAAGGCATCGCTGAGCGGCTGCAACCGCTGGGGTATCACACGCTGCTGTGCGACACGCGCCAGCGCACCACGCAAGCCACCAACCATCTGCAGTTGATCCTGCAGCGCAAGGTGGACGGCGCCATCTGCCTGGACCCGTACACCGTGCACCGGTCGCTGGCTGAAGACCTGCATGACCTGCCGTGGGTGGCCTGCTGCGAGTACGACGAGGGCATGCAGGTGCCGCACGTGGGCATCGACAACTTCGCCGCGGCGCGCGACGCCGTGCGCTACCTGCTCGACCGCGGCCACCGGCGCATCGCGATGATCGGCTACGACCAGAGCTTCCTCTTCGCGCGACAGCGCCGGGCGGGCTACGAGGCGGCGCTCGAGCAGGCCGGCGTGGCGCCGGACCCGCACCTGCTGCGCGTCGCACCCGGCCTCGGCTTCGACGATGGCGCCGACACCATGCGCAGCCTGTGTCAGCTGCGCGAGCGGCCGACCGCGGTGTTTGCGGTCTCCGACACGCTGGCCATCGGCGCCCTGCGCGCGGCGCGCGGCGCGGGCCTGCAGGTGCCGCGAGACCTCGCCGTGGTGGGCTTCGACGACATCGACTTCGCGGCGCAGACCGACCCGGCGCTCACCACGGTGGCCCAGCCGATGGAAGCGCTCGGCCGGGCGGCGGCGGCGATCCTCGTGCAGCGGCTGACGCGTCCGGACGAACCGGCCATCAGTCAGACGCTGGCTCACGAACTGCGCGTCCGGGCTTCGGCCTGAGATGCAACCCAGCCACCAAGGAGCCCGCGTGAACCTCGGAGAGCCGCGGCTTTTCTCTCTACGTGTAATCCATTACATCGCCATCGCCACCGGCGCTGACAGTGGCGAACTTTTCCCTTGCCGAAGCGCTTGTCGTCATTCCGCGGCACTGAAGCCGGCCCTCGGCAGCCGGCAGCTCGCGCCTTCAACCTGATGCAGGAGACACCACATGAATCGATCGAACTTCCTCCGTGCGGCCTCGGCCGCTGCCCTCGGTCTGGGCCTGGGCCTGGGTTCCGTGCACGCCCAGACCACCCTTCGGCTGGGCCACAACATCTCGGTCACGTCGCCCTACCAGGTGGGGGCCGAAGCCTTCGCCAAGGCGGTGGCCGAACGCACCCAGAACCGGGTGCGTGTGCAGATCTTCCCCTCGGGCGCGCTGGGCAACGAGCGTGACATGGTCGAAGGCCTCCAGCTGGGCACGATCGACTTCGTCATCAGTTCCACCGCGGCCGTGGGGCCCTTCGTGCCTGCGCTGCAGGTGCTCGACGTGCCCTTCCTGTTCCGCGACTACGCCCATGCGCGGGCGGTCATCGATGGCCCCATCGGTGCGGATCTGACGAAGTCGGTCAACGAAAAGAACCTGGCTGCGCTGGCCTTTGGCGAGATCGGCTTTCGCCAGATCAGCGCCAACAAGCGCGTCAACACCACCGACGATCTGAAGGGCGTGAAGCTGCGCAGCCAGAACAACCCGGTGCACCTGGGCGCCTGGCGCGCGCTGGGTGCGCAGCCCACCGTGGTCGGCTTCAACGAGCTCTACGCGGCCTTGCAAGGCGGTGTCGTCGATGCCAACGAGCAGCCGATCTCGATCCACGCGGCGTCCAAGTTCTTCGAGGTGCAGAAGCACCTGACGCTGACCAACCACATCTACGGCGCCGCGCTGCTGCTGGGCTCGCCCACTTCGCTGAGGAAGCTCTCGCCGGCCGACCAGGAAGCCGTTCGTCTGGCCGCGCGTGAGTCCGTGGCACCGATGCGCAAGGCGGTGGAGGCGCAAGACTCCAGCGCCATCGCCACGCTGCGGCAAGGTGGCATGACCATCAACGAGAGCTTCGACCGCGCCTCCTTCGAGCGCGCATTGGCCGAGTACAAGGTCGGGCTGGCCCAGACTCTCGGGGCAGACCGCCTGAAGGCGATCCGCGAGACGCGCTGACCGTCGGGTTGACGCCGGAGCCCGCCAGACCATGGACCCCACCGTCGATCGCGCCGTGCCAGTCGGCCCGTGGGCGCGCGCCCTGCTCGCAGCCGACCGCTGGAGCACGGGTGTCGCCACGGCGCTGGCCGGCGCGGCGATGGTGGGTGCCGTGTCCCTGGCGTTCTATCAGGTGCTGATGCGCTACGTCTTCAACCGGCCGACCGCGTGGACCGAGTCGATCCTGCAGTTGCTGGTGGTGTGGATGGTCTACCTCGGGCTGGCGGTGACGTTCCGCACCGGCGCGCTGGTCTCGGTGGATCTGCTGCTCACCAGCACCCGTGGTTTGGCGCGGCGCACCGTGGAGACGACCATCCTGCTGCTGTCCCTGGTGCTGCTCGGGCACATGGTCTGGTACGGCTCGGCGATGGTCCAGCGCGGGGCCAGCAACATCAATCCGGTGCTCGGCTTTGCCATGTCCTGGGGCTATCTGGCGGTGCCGGTGGGCGGGGCGCTGGCCACGCTGGCGGCGTTGGCGCGTTTTGTCGATCCGCAGGCGCGCGAACCGCTGCCGCCGGTGGGCGACTGAGCGCAGCGGGCCCAGGCCATGCCGTCAACGATGCTGGTGGTGATGTGCGCAATGTTCGCGCTGGCCGTGCCCATTGCGGTGTCGATCGGCCTGGCGGCCATCGTCGGCATCCAGTTCTTCGACGCGATGCCGCCTGTCGTCATCGGCCAGCAGCTGTTCGTGACGCTGGACCGCTTCCCGCTGGTGGCGATCCCGTTCTTCATCCTCGCCGGCAATCTGATGGACGTCGGCGGCATCAGCCGCCGGCTGGTCGAGTTCGCCCGCGCCATCGTCGGCGGCCTGCAAGGCGGCCTGCCGGCGGCCTGCG
>JBBQOR010000302.1:0-4185 GCA_038331055.1 Burkholderiales bacterium | reverse complement strand
CTCGAGCACCGGCGCGGTCGGCGGCCCCCGGCCGCGCCAGACGAAGAAGGCCTCTGCCGCCTGCTCCACCAGCATGCCCAGGCCGTCGCGCGCGGTGGCGCCGGCGGCGCGGGCCCAGGCGAGAAAGGGCTCGGCGGCCGGGCCGTACATCAGGTCCAGCGCCAGCGCGCCACGCGCGAGCACCCGCGGCGACACCGGCACCGCCGCCGACTGCAGGCTGCTGGCGCTGGCGTTGAGCACGATGCCCTGGTCGGCGTCGGCTTGGTCCAGCGCGCCGGCGGCGAGCACCACGCCATGCTGCTCGGCCCACGCGGCGTGCTGCGCCACCAGCGCCCGTGCGCGCGCCGGGCTGCGATTGACCACCTGCAGCCGGGCCGGCCGCGCCTCGATCAGCGGCCCGAGCACGCCGGCCGCCGCGCCGCCTGCACCGATGAGCAGCACGCGCTGCCCGGCCACCGGCACGCCGGCACCGGCCTGGATGTCACGCAGCAGGCCGATGCCGTCGGTGTTGTCGGCCAGCCATCCGCCATCTGCCTCGTTGTCCAGGCACAGCACGTTGGCGGCGCGCGCCAGGGCCGCGCGCGGCGTCTGCCGCGCGGCCACCGCACACGCCTCGAACTTGAAGGGCACGGTGACGTTGCAGCCGCGTCCGCCGGCGGCGGCGAAGGCGCGCACCGCGTCGGCAAAGCCGTCCAGCGGCACCAGCACCCGGTCGTAGCGGATCGCCTGCCCGGTCTGGCCGGCGAAGGCGGCGTGGATCGCCGGCGAGCGGCTGTGCTCCACCGGGTGGCCGAGCACGCCGTAGCGGTCGGGCGCGCTCATCGTGTGCTCAGGGTGGTTTCCAGCCCGTCCTCGCGCGTGAAGCGAAATCGCGAGGTGACGACGATCTGGTCGGCCTGCTGGCGCATCGCCGGGTTGAAGCCGCCGAAGGGCCCCGCCGCGCGCACGATGGCCAGTGCGCGCTGGTCGAGCAGGCGCGAGATCGAGGCCCGCACCACCTCGGCCTCGACCACGTGGCCGGCGGCGTCGACGGTGACGTTCATTGTCAGTTCGCCGTAGAGCTTCTGGCCGTTGTGCTCGGGGAAGTCGCGCGTCCCGCGCTCCTCGATGCGCCGGCGCAGCTGGTCGTAGTACTGCGCGAAGACCACCTCGCGCGTAGCCGGGCTGATGTAGCGCTTGCGCGGAGCGGCGTTGTCTTCGTTGACGCGCTTTTCGATCTCCGCCAGCTGGCGCAGCAACTGGCGGTAGCGCTCTTCCTGCTCGCGTCGCTCGGGCGTCGGCGGCTGGCGCCGCGGGTCGGGCACCGGCAGCGTCGCCAGCTCGCGGCGGATCTGCGCCAGCAGCTGCTGCTGCTCATCGCGCAGCGCCTCGACCTCGCGCTGCGCCTGGTCCGGCGCGTTGCCGATCGACAGCTCGGGCGTGGGCGGCAACGGTGAGGTGGCGCGCCCGCTTTGCGCCTCGCCGCCGCCGGCGAGATTGGCCTGGGCCACCGCCTGGGCCTGGGCCGGCGGCTCGGTCGAGCGCGCGTTGACCAGGATCACTTCCAGCGGCGTGTCGCGCAGCACCCGTTCGGCCCGGCCGGGGTCGGCCAGGTGCACCGTCAGCAGCGCGCCGTGCACCCCCAGTGACACCAGCAGCGCCCAGCTCAGCGGGGTCGGTGTGGGCAGCCGCATCGAACCCGCGAGGCGGATCTGTTCACGGGTACTCAGGCGCCCTGCGCGGCCGGGCTGTCCGCGCCGTCGCCCTCGGCGAGATCGATCGCCAGTGTCAGCGGGCCGGCGGACACATCGGCGTCGTCCTCGGCCTCGGCCGCCGGTGCTGCGACAGGCGCATCGCCCAGGCGCGCGAGCATCTGCGCGTGCACGTCCAGCGTCAGCAGGTCGATGCGCGCCAGCCGCACCCGCACGCGGCTGCCGCGCAGGATGTTCTCGGTGCCGGGCACGCCGAAGATCAGCGGCAGCGTTTCTGCGCGCACCATGCCGTCCTTCATCACCACCGCGTCGAGTTCGGCCACCGCGTTCTGTTCCAGCCAGCGCAGCGTCCAGTAGCGCTCGATGCCACGCTGGAATTCGGCGTAGGCGGCGTAGGCGTTGTCGAAGGACGAGATCACCGTCATCAGCGCCGAGTCCTTGGCGCGGAACGGCGCCACCAGCGCCGCAGTGCGGCCGTGGCGTGCGCAGGCCACGATCTGCCACTGGTTGACCAGGTCGACATAGCGGCGCAGGGGTGAGGTCGACCAGGCGTACTGCGACACCCCCATGCCGGCATGCGGCAACGGCTTGCTGCCCATGCGCACCTTGACGCCCGGCGCCAGGCTGGCCTGGCTGCGGTAGATGCCGGGCACGCCGCAGTCGGCCAGCCAGGCGCCCCATGTGCTGTTGGCCAGGATCATCGCCTCGGCGACGATCAGGTCCAGCGGCGCGCCACGACGGCGCTGCGTGATCTGCACCTGTTCGTGGCCGTCGGGTTCGGCGTCGTCGTGGCGGTCCAGCCGGAAGCTGTAGTCGGGCCGGTTGAAGTTCTCCGGCCGGCCGCGTTGCTGCTCGCGCCGCCCCTTCAGCACCTGCGCCAGCCGCCAGAGAAAAGCCAGCTCGGCGGCGAAAAGGTAGGTCGCCGGCGCGCGGCCGGTCAGCGCGGCTTCGGTGACCACCTCGTCGAGCTTGTCGTGGCGCAGGTTGGCCGCAATCGGCACCCGCTCGACGCGCGTCTCGCTGCCCTTGATCTCCAGCGTGGCTTCGTCCAGCGTCAGATACAGGCTGACCGCAGGGCAGTCGCGCCCCTCGACCAGTGTGTAGGCCTGCACCACGTCGTCGGGCAGCATGGTGATCTTCCAGCCCGGCATGTAGACGGTGGAGAGCCGCTCGCGCGCGACCTGGTCCAGCGCGCCGTCGGGCGCGATGGCCAGCGTCGGCGCGGCGATGTGGATGCCCAGCGTGATCACGCCGCTGCCCAGGCCCTGCACCGACAGCGCATCGTCGATCTCCGTGGTGGCCGAGTCGTCGATCGAAAACGCGGCCACCGTCGCCAATGGCAGGGTCTCGCGCAGCGCCGGCACCGCCAGCGGCGTGAACCCGGTGCCGCGCGGGTACTGGTCGAAGAGAAAGCGCCGCCAGTGGAACTGGTACGGGCTGTCGATGGCGCCGCTGCGCTGCAGCAGTTCAAGCGGCGCGCGGTGGCTGAGCCGCGCCGCCTCGACCACCGCCTTGTACTCGGGCGCGTTCTTGTCGGGCTTGAAGAGGATGCGGTAGAGCTGCTCGCGCACGGACGCCGGGCACTGGCCGGCCTGCAACTCGACCGCCCAGGCCTCGATCTGCAGCGCCTGCTGGCGCTTGCGCTCGATGGCCAGCAGCGCGGCCTTGACGGTGTCTTCCGGCGCCTTTCGAAACTGCCCGCGGCCGAGCCGGCGAAAGTAGTGCGGCGCGTCGAACAACCGCAGCAGCGCCGCCGCCTGGTGCGCCGGGCCGGCGCTGGCGCTGAAATACTCGCGCGCCAGGTCGGCGAAGCCGAACTCGGCCTCGGGCGCGAACTCCCAGGCCAGGTCGAGGTCGATCTCGGCCGCCAGCGCCTGCGCCTGCGCCAGCAGGTCGGCGGGGCCGGGGCGCTCGAAGCGCAGCATCACGTTGGACGACTTGACCTTCACGCGCTTGCCGGAGTCCAGCTCGACCTGCATCGAGTTGTCCGATTCGGACATCACGCGGCCGGCGTGGAAACGGCCGGCGTCGTCGAAGAGGGCATACATCCGGCTATTGTGGCCGCTGGGTTGGCGGCCGGCGGAGTGCCTCAGCCGGCAGTGGGGTGGCCCGGGTCGTGTGCAGCCGGCAGCGTCAGCGTGAAGGTGCTGCCCACATCCCGCGTGCTGGCCACCGTCAGCGTGCCGCCCATCGCCAGCATCAGCTGGCGGGCCAGCGCCAGCCCCAGGCCCGTGCCCTGGATGCCGCTGCGCTGCGCGCCCAGGCGCTCGAAGGGCGTGAAGGCGCGTGCCAGCTGCGCCTCATCCATGCCACGGCCGCTGTCGGCCACCTGCAGCACCACCTTCGTGCCCTGTTCGCCGGCCTGCTGCCGGGCCTGTACCTGCACCCTGCCATCGGGTCGGTTGTATTTGATGGCGTTCGACAGCAGGTTGCTCAGCACCTGACGCAGCCGCTGCGGGTCGGCGTGCACCTGCAGCGGCGGCTGGCCGGCGAG
>JBBQOR010000301.1:0-4186 GCA_038331055.1 Burkholderiales bacterium | reverse complement strand
GGTGGTCACGCCGCTCTTGGCGATCTCTTCACGCGTGATGGTCTGCACCGGCAGCGCGGTCTCGCCTTCGATGCGCTTGATGCTCGAGCCGGTGATCTCTATTCGCTGGGCCGGCTGGGCCGGCTGGGCCAGCACGCTGTCGGCGATGGGTGCCAGCACGGCCAGCGCAGCCAGCGCGGCCGGGCGAAGCGCAAAGCGGGACGTCTGGCGGATGTTCTTCGAAGGGCTCATGCGGTGGACCTCTGCTGCAGGGGCACCCGCGCGGACTGCGGGCATGGCGACGGACTCTAGGGATGGCGCACCGGCTTGACCATCGGGCAGCAGCGCGGCGGTCGCGCTGGCGCAAGTGGGCGTCGCAAAACCCCAAGTCGGCAGGCCGGCCCGCGACAGGCGGGGTGTCAAGATCGCGCCTCACCATGGGGCTGATGCGCGCACTGATGCAGATGATGCAGATCTCCCTGGCCGTCGCTTTGCTGCAGAGCGCCGACGCCAGCGCTCAGGGCAGGCCCACTGCCGGCCCGGTGGTGGCGATCGGCGGCGCGCTGCGTGACGACAACGAGGCTGTCTGGGGCCGCGTCGTGAAGCTTGCCGGCGGCCCCGGTGCGCGCTTCGTGGTCCTGGCCACCGCGTCCGCCGATCCCGACCGCTCGGCCGCGCGCATCGTCGCCAACCTGCAGCGCCGCGGCGCGCTGGCCGAGCACCTTCGCGTGGTGCCGGGTCTGCCGGGCGACGACCTTGCCGCCGCGGTGCAAGACCCGGCATCGATCGCCCGCATCGAGGCCGCGCAGGGCGTGTACTTCAGCGGCGGCGCGCAGGCCCGCATCGTCGATGCACTGCGCCCGGGCGGCCGGGATTCGCCGCTGCTGCTGGCCCTGCACGCGCTGCACCGGCGCGGCGGTGTGGTGGCCGGCAGCAGCGCGGGCGCCGCGGTGCAGAGCGGCTGGATGTTCCGCGATCCGCCCGACGTGCTGACGCTGATGCAGGCGCCGCTGCGCGAGGGCCGCGACATCGACCGCGGGCTGGGCTTCCTGCCACCGCAGATCCTGATCGACCAGCATCTCGTGCGCCGTGGGCGCTTCGCACGCATGCTGGCGCTGATGGCCGCGCGCGCGTTGCCGCTGGGGCTGGGGGTGGAAGAGGATTCTGCGGTGCTGGTGCAGGGCGAGACCGCCGAGGTGCTGGGCACACGCGGCGTGCTGGTCGCCGATATGGCGGAGCTGGCCGAGCCCGCGGGCAGCGCGCCGCTGGCCGCACGCGGCGTCCGGCTGCACTGGCTGCAACCGGGTGACCGCTTCGATCTGGCCACGCGAACACCCTCGCCGGCACCCGGCACGGCGACGTCGCAACGCCTCGATCCGCATGCGCCAGGCTTTCGCGGCGAACACCCGGCGCGCGCCTTCTACGCCGACCTGCTGGGCGAGAACGTGGTCGTCAACGCGATGGAGCGGCTGGTCGACAGCCCGGCGCAGGAAGCCTTCGGGCTGGTCTTCGATGCCGACCCGCGGGCTGTGCGGCCGCAGGCCGATCCGGGTTTCGAGTTCCGCTTCTACAAGTCGGCGCAGACGGTGGCCTGGCGTAGCGTGGGCGCCGCCGACCACTCGGTGTTCTCGGTCATGCTCGACGTGCGCCCGGTGCGCATCACGCAGCCGCTGGTCCGGCCGTGGCCGGGCGCCGACGGCGCAGCGCCCGCGCCCTGACCCGGTGAGCACGCCGCAACGCCACGGCCTGCTGCTGCTGCCGCGTTTCCCGCTGCTGGCGCTGTCGGGCCTGCTGGACGCGCTGGCGGCCGCCAACGAACTGCTGGAGAGCCCCGCCTACGCGCCTCAGCTGCTGTCGCTGGACGGCCGCGCGGTGGCCTCGGACAGCGGCGCCGTGCTCGGCCTGGCCCCGGCCTTCGATGCCGCCGGACCGCTGCACGGCGTGATCGTGCTCGCCGAAAACCCCTTGCCCGACGGCACACGCGACGGCCATGCCGCCCGGCTGCACCCGTGGCTGCGCGGCCTGGCGGCCAGCGGCGCGGTGCTGGGCGGCGTCGGCAACGGCAGCGCAGTGCTGGCGCAGGCCGGGCTGCTCAACGGCCACCGCGCCACGCTGCACTGGGCCCATGTGCCGACGCTGGCGGCGCAGCATGTGCAGGTGGTCTGGTCGTCCAACCTGTACGAGATCGACCGCGGCCGCCTGAGTTGCCCGGCCGGCACGGCCAGCCTGGACATGGCCATCGCCTGGCTGGGCCAGCGGCATGGCGAGCGGCTGCGGCAAGAGCTGCTGGCGCACTTCGGCCTGGAGCGCCTGCGCGCGGGCGACGAACGTCAGCGTGCGCCGGTCGCCTCGCGCACCGGCGGCGGCAGCAGCAAGCTCACCGAAGCGGTGGCGCTGATGGAAGCCAACCTGGGCGAGCCGCTGCCTACCGAAGACATCGCCCGGCTGGTAGGCGTCTCGCGCCGCCAGCTCGAACGCCTGTTCAAGCAGCACCTCGAAGAACTGCCCAGCCGCTACTACGCCGATCTGCGGCTGGCGCGCGCGCGCCGTCTGCTGCAGCAGACCAGCCAGTCGATCCTGCAGATCGGGCTGGCCTGCGGCTTCTCCTCGGGCTCGCACTTCAGCAACGCCTACCGCCTGCGCTTCGGCCGCACCCCGCGTGAAGAACGCAGCCCGCGCGCCACCCAGTGGCGCGACCAACCCAGCCCCCCGGAGACCCCCAGAACGCGCAAGACTTACAGCTGCGCGCCGCCGCGCCAGACGACCTGCCGGCCTTCGAGCGCATCGCCGCGGCCAGCGCCGTCGGCATCACCACGCTGCCGGCCGACCGCGCCGCACTCGCCGACCGGCTCGAACGCTCGGCCCATGCCTTCGCCTCGGGCGACGACAGCAGCGGCGAAGAGATCTACCTCTTCGTGCTCGAAGACCTGGCACGCGGGCAGATCGTCGGCACCAGCGGCATCGCCGCGAGCGCCGGCTTTCACGACCGCTTCTACAGCTACCGCAACGAGATGGTGGTGCACCACAGCCAGGCACTGGCGGCGAGCAACCGCATCCATACGCTGCACCTGTGCCACGACCTCACCGGCTACACGCTGCTGACCTCGTTCTACATCGACCCGGCCTACGAGCTCAGCGCGGCGCCGCAGCTGCTGTCGCGCGCGCGGCTGCTGTTCATCGCCGAGTTCGCCGGGCGCTTTTCCGACCGCATCGCCGCCGAGAGCCCGGGGCTGGCCGACGAGGGCGGGCGCTGCCCGTTCTGGGACGCGGTCGGCCGGCGCTTCTTCGACATGGACTACCCGCAGGTCGAGCAGATCACCGGCGGGCGCAGCAAGGCCTTCATCGCCGAGCTGATGCCGCAGTCGCCGATCTACGTGCCGCTGCTGCCCGAAGCCGCGCAGTGGGCCATCGGGCAGCTGCACCCTGTTGCCGAGCTGCCGTTCTCGATCCTGCTCGACGAGGGCTTCGACCCCGAGACCTACGTCGACATCTTCGACGGCGGGCCCACGGTCGAGGCCCGCGTGGCGATGCTGAAGACCGTGGCCGCCTCGCGTCGGATGCATCTGGCCTCCGGCCCCGCCCAGGCGCACGGCCCCTGGCAACTGGTCAGCAACACCACGCGGCAGGGTTTTCGCGCCGTGCTCGCCCGCGGCGAGCCGAAGGCCGGCGAACTGCGGCTCGACGCGCGCAGCGCCGAGCGGCTGCAGATCGACCCCGGCAGCCCGCTGCGCGCGGCGCCACTGCCCGCATTCGATGCCCTATCAGATGCCGCATCAGATGCCCCATCCGATGCCCCATCCGATGCCACACCGGAGATCCAGCCATGAACGGCCTGCTTGTGCGTGTGGCGGTCGAATCCGACCTGCCCGAAGTGGCCACGCTGCTGGGCGGCGGGCGCCCCGCGCCGCAGCTGCCGGCGCCCGGCGCCGGCAGCGAGCTGCTGCTGGTGGCCGCAGCCACCTCGGTGGACCCTGGCGCGGCGCGGCTGCTGGGCTGCCTGCGGCTGCGCGACAGCATCGGCCTGGGCCGGCCGCGCTACAGCTATCACGTGGGCTGTGCGGTGCATGCGGCCGCCGACCTGGGCCTGTTCCACCGCCAGCGCACGCTGCTGCTGGGCAACGACCACACGGGCGCCAGCGAACTGGCCGATCTGGCCTGCGCCGTCGACGGCCTGCCGCTGGCGCTGCAGTCCGGCAGCTTGCGGCTG
>JBBQOR010000300.1:0-4191 GCA_038331055.1 Burkholderiales bacterium | reverse complement strand
GTCGAAGCGGTCGACGCCGATCGCCAGGCGCTGCCCGGCCTCGAGGCCGAGGCGCTTGAACACCGCGGCGCGGCACTGCGCGACCGGGGCCCAGCGCGCCGTTTCCTCCGGCGTCGGCCAGGCGATCGAAATCGGGTAGCTCTCGACCAGCGTCGCCTTCTCATTGAAGGCGATCGTCGAATGTTCGTGCTCGATGCGCGCTTCCAGGTAGCGGTCGACCGTCTCGATGAAGTTCTTGCAGTGAAAGCGCGTGTGAAAGCCCAGGATGGTGCTGCCGAGCATGCCCTGCAGGATCTCGCGACGCCAGGGGCAAATGCCGAAGGACTCGGGGTTGGGCCAGGGGATGTGCCAGAAGGTCAGGATCGTCGCCAGCGGCAACTTCGCGCGGATCATCGCCGGCAGCAATGCGAAGTGGTAGTCCTGCACCAGGACGACCGGGTCTTCGCCGCGCGCTTCGGCGATCACGGCGTCGGCGAAGCGCTGGTTCACGGCGCGGTAGGCCTCCCAGTCGGATTCGCGGAACACCGGCCGGACGTGGGCGACATGGCACAACGGCCACATGCCTTCGTTGGCGAAGCCGTAGTAGTAGCCTTGTTCTTCCTTCGGTGTCAGCCAGACACGGCGCAGCCAGTAGTCCTTCTGGCCAGGCGGCACCAGCACGCGATCGCTGGCGTCAACCACCTCCCGATCGGCGCTGCCGCTGCCATGCGCGACCCAGGTGCCTGAACAGGCGCGCATCACCGGCTCGACCGCCGTCACCAGCCCGCTCGCGGGACGCCTCACCACGATGCCGTCCTTGTCCCGTTCGTGGATGTAGGGCTCTCGGTTGGAGACGACGATGACCTGGTCACCACTGAGCTGGGTCTGCAGCAGCGTCTTGAGGCGCTCGGCCGTCCATTCGGTTTCCGGGCCCTGCGAGCGGCGAAACTCGTCTTCCATGTCCCGCAGCCTGGCCCGCAGGTCGGCTGCAAAGGGCGCGAGTTCCGGCGCGGGCATCAGCGGCGAAAGCAGCCCTTCCCCGCGCATGAGGGCGCGCACACCATTGACCCAGCCACGCCAACTGAGCTGTGCGACCACCACCGTGATGAGCGCGATCACCAGGCCCAACCCGGCAATCAGTCCGATGAGGTAGCGGCGGGTGTCTTCGCTGCGGCGCTCGATGAAGCTCATGTCATGCAACAGCACCAGGCGCCCCATGAGCACGGGCGCGGCCTGCACTTCGGCACCGGACGAAGCCGCATTGAGTGTCGCCACGGCGTCATCCGGAAGCACTCCAGGCGCAGGATTCACCGTCACCGGTGCAGAGACCGGCAAGGGAGCCTGTTCCATGACGTTGTACACACCGACATGTACCGCGCCGCCAGCCAGGGGCAGTTGCGGGTCAGCCTTGCTCGCGACGCCTTCTGCCAATGCGCATGTCAACTTGTTCGGATAGCTATCCGTGCGCTCCAGCAGCGTCCCCTCGGCGCTGCACAGACCGATGGCGAAGAGCCGCTCATCTTGCACCGTCCTGTCGAAAAGAGGACGCAGGCGAGCAGTGCGACGGGCTGTCATCGCGTCGCCCACGGAATCTGACAGGGCGTTGGCAACCAGCAGACCCCGGCTGTTGAGGTCACGGCTGAACCAACGCAGGGTGACCTGATCCATCAAGGGCACCGCCAGGTACGCGGCCACGAGGAGCGTCACCATCAGCGGCACGAGGAAGCGCAGTTGAAGTCGGACGGTCTTCAGGAGCATGGGGTGTACACGTCACAGTGGAAGGCGGATGCGGCTTGAAGGATCAGCACGACAGATGTATAGCAAGGCCTGGAGGTGATGGCCATTGCAAGCTTGCGCATCGCGGTGATCTTGCTTTCCGGGCGCGTTTCAAAGTGGCGCCGCTGGAGCAATGGACCGTGCGGCGCGAGGTCCTCCGCCGATTGAAGCTCGCCTTCGACGACGCGGGCATCGAAATCCCTTTCCCGCAGTTGACGCTGCGCCGGCCGCCGAGGCAGCCGCCCGATCAGCGCCTTGCCTGACGGTGCAGCGAACCTTTCCGCCGGGCGGACCTTCACGCCTTGGCTGCCGGTTCCGCCGGAGCGTGCAGCCGCACGTCGAGCAGCCCCGCGCGCACGTTCAGGTCGCGTTGCGGGAACGGGATCTCGATGCCGAGACGGAGCAGTTCATCGTCCAGCGCCCACATCAGCTTGGCATGGGTGGACGCGGGATGGGTCGTGAGCTTGCGGTTGGCCCAGACAATGATCTCGAAGTTCATGGCGCTGTCGCCGTAACCCACCAGCCACACCTGCGTGCGCATGCTGCCCTGTTCCATGATGCCTTCCACCTGCGCCGCAGCGGCCACGCCGGCCTCTCGCACCTTCTCCTTGGGCGTGCCGTAGGCCACCCCGAAGGGAATGTGCATTCGGCGATGCGAATCGTCCAGCGTCCAGTTGCTGACCCGGCCGTTGATGAATTCGGAGTTCGGCACCAGCACGTCCAGCGAATCGTTGGTGCTGATGCGTGTGTATCGCATGGCGATCTCGCGCACGTGGCCACGCAGGCCCGATTGCAGGTCGACGAAGTCGCCCACCTTCAGGCTGCGCTCCAGCAGGATGATCACGCCGGAGGCAAAGTTGCTGAACACGTTCTGCAGGCCGAAACCCAGGCCGACGGCCAACGCGCTGCCAAGCAAGGCAATGCTGGTCAGGTCGATGCCCAGGTAGTTCAAGCCGACCAGCGTGCCGACGATCCATACGCCGTAGCGCAGCAGCCGGCTCAACATGTGGATGCGGGCTGTCTTCCAGGATTCGTCGCCATAGCGCCCGGTCAGGCGATGCGCGCTGCGCTCCAGGAAGCCGGCAAACCACCAGATGCCGATCACGAAAGCCAGCGCGAGCAGCAGGCTGCCCACGCTGACCTCTTTTCCGCCCAGGTCGAACAAAGGATGGGACAACCACGACAAGTTGAGCCGGGACAAGTTCAGTTCGGGCATGGTTTGCTGCTTCAGTAGGCTGCTGTTGTCGCTGTCGCGGTAGCAGCGGCAGCGGCAGCGGCAGCTTCCCGCCTGGCGCGACCGGCGTCGCCCGACAGACGCAGGGCCATCGCCGCGATAGGCGGCCCGATGGT
Source organism: Burkholderiales bacterium (assembly GCA_038331055.1). Taxonomy (GTDB): domain Bacteria; phylum Pseudomonadota; class Gammaproteobacteria; order Burkholderiales; family Burkholderiaceae_C; genus Rubrivivax. Next base: position 1,086 of record JBBQOR010000300.1, on the reverse strand, counting down.
CTCGAAGACTGCGACCGCCGTCAGCACCAGTGCCGACACCTGCGCACCCGGCACCGGCGTCAGGCCGCTGGTGGTCTGCACCAGGCCGATGGCCAGACCGGCCATCGGCACCAGCAGCAGCCCCGTCGACAGAGCCTGCTTGCGCTTTTGAACTCGAGTCACCCCGAGACAACGCAAGGGCAGGGCGACGGGCCTGGGCATCCGCATCAGAGCGCGTTGTCAGTCCGATGCGCTCAGCAGCGACAGCGGGGTCGCTGTTGCCCGGACGTCGGCATCGAGCAGCGGAACGAGCTCGCGCAGACCCCTGTTCAACAAGTCGAGCGTGGCAGGCTCCAGCGCGCGCAGCGCCTCGGGCAAGACGCCGGCGAAGGGCCGCGGTGCGCGTCGCAGCAGCTTGCGCCCTTCCGTGGTGATGTGGAGCTGCACGCTGCGCCGGTCGGGGCCTTCGCGGCTGGGCTCGACGAAGCCCTGCAGTGACAGAGTGCGGACGATGATGCTGGCGGTGGGCGGCCGTACGCTCAGGGCGATAGCCAGGTCGCCGACACCGATGCCCGGCTGCTCGCGGATGATGGTCAGCGCCCATAAAGGGGCCCCGCCGATGCCGGCCTTGCGCTCGACCTGCTGGAAATGGGTCTTCACGGCGTTCAAGACGATCCTGAACTGCTGCAGCACCGCTTCGGCTGTTGCAGGCGGGTCTTCGGCTGCGGGCATGGCCGCGAGCGCGAGGGCATTCGATGGCGCGGGATGGTCTTTCTTCTTGCTGGGCATCGGGCTTGCTTCAAGAGGTGGCGTGGGCAGAAGGGCCGAAGGGCAGAAGGGCAGAAGGGCAGAAGGGCAGAAACGGGCGCAATGTCGCCGTCGGTCGCGGTCGACTTCCAGCGCGCCAGCCATCAAGCCCGTACAGCGGGACTTCGCTGCATCGGCGCCACGACGACCGCCCTGGCGTTGCGGCGCGGCTTCAGCGGCACAGCCGCGATCCGCGCACCGGCCCACCCGGCCTCCCTGACCACCAGAACCGGCACCGGCGACGATGTGATCGGATCCGCAGCGTCTTCAGGTCGGTCATGTCTGGGTTCTGAATGATCT
>JBBQOR010000299.1:0-4198 GCA_038331055.1 Burkholderiales bacterium | reverse complement strand
CTGCTGCGCCATCATGTAGCTGAGGTTGGCCAGCGTGAAGCTCTTGCCAATGCCGCCATTGCCATCTATGGCAATGATCTGGGTCGTCTTGGTCGCCGGCGAGGTCGACACGGGGTCGGGTTCGATGGCTGCCTCGGCCTTCAGCCGCTCGTCGCGCATGAAGATCACGGGGGTTGCTGCGTTCATTGGACTTCTCTCCAGTCGATGATCATCTTCAGGCACTCGGCATCACCGAAGGCCGTCTGGTAAGCGTCGGCGGCATGGGTCGGCCGGTCGTGGTGCGTGATCAGGCCGTCGAGTGACAGCCGCCCCTGTTCGGTCAGTTCCTTCACCGCGATCAGGTCGGCGCGCTGCCATTCGGCAGCACAGCGGATCGTGGCTTCACGCATGAAGGCCGGGGCGAAGGCGAAGTTCAGCGGGTCGGTGTAAAAGCCGGCCAGCACCACCTCGCCACCCGGGGCCAGGCGCTGGACCAGGCCGTCCAGCACGCTGGCGTCGCCGCTGACGTCGTAGATCGCGCGGTAGTCGTGCCGCGGATCGTCTTGCGGGCGCAGCACCGGGTAGCCCTCGGCACCGCCGCTGCGCATCGGGTTGACTTCCCACACCGTGGGCGGCGCGAAACCGGCGACGACGGTCATGCGGGCAAGCAGGCGGCCCAGCACACCATGGCCGACGATGAGTTCTGGCGGCGCGATCTCGGCACGGCGCCCGGTCTGCGCCACCGCGTGATAAGCCGTCGCGGCCAGCGCCAGCAACACGCCGCGCTCTCCGACATGGCGATCGATCCGCAACACGCGGTCGCCCGGCACCACCAGGGTCGAGGCCGCGCCGCCGTGCAGGCCACGCACTTCGCCGAAGCAGCGCGCACCGGGCACGAAGACCTGCTCTCCGACCTCATGGCCCGATGACCGCCCCGCGGACACCACGCGGGCCACCGACTCGTAACCCGGCACCAGCGGGTAACCCATGCCGGGGAAGGCTGGCATGCGCCCGTTGAAGAGAAGCTTTTCGTTCCCGGTGCTGATGCCGCTGTACAGCACGTCGACCACGACATCGTCGTCGGAGGGTGGCGTCAGCGGCAACGCGCACAGCGCGATGCGCCCGGGCTGCTCGACAACGACTGCCAGAGTCTTCATACCCTGCCTCCTGCGCCAGGACGCTGAGCACACGAACAGGATGGGGACTGCAGAGGGATCATCGAATACTTCTGATGCGCGACGGATGTCATCTTAGACTGACGTAAACTTGTGTCAAGCCACATTTACAGTTCAAGTCTCGGGGTTTACGACAGGCGGCAGCGGGCGACGATCAACCGCGCCTGCAGCGGCAGCCGCGTGCGTTGCAGGCGGACGTCGCCGAAGCCGGCCTGTTCGAGCAGCGCCCTGATCTGCGCCGGGCTGCGCGGCCGGCCGCGGCCCATCGCGAGGAGGTAGAAACCGAAGTAGGCATCGCCCATCGGCTCGGCGCCCGCCGTGTCGGCCATCTGCTCGGCCAGCAACAGCGTGCCGTCGTCGGGCAAAGCGCGGCGTGCGGCCTTCATGATGCGCAGCACACGGGCATCGTCGTGGTCGTGCACGACGCGGACCAGCGAGATCACGTCGGCGCCGCGCGGCAACTCGTCGGCGAGGAAGTCGCCGCCGAAGGCGCTCGCCCGCTCAGCCAGGCCGCGCGCGACGAATTGCGCGCGGGCCCGGTCGGCCACCGCGGGCAGGTCGAACAGCATCAGCTTGAGGTCTGGCGCGCGCTGCGCGACGCGCGACAGGAACGTGCCTTCGCCGCCGCCCACGTCCAACAGGCAGCGGTGCTGCTGCAGCGGATAGGCGTCGAGGATCTGGTCGGCCACCATCGGTTGCGAGGCCGACATCAGCGCCGAATAGCTGGCCACGCGGGCCGGGTCCAGCGAACCGGGCGAGTCGACGTTGGCATAGGGGAACATGCCGGCCAGGGCGGCGGCGCCGGCCTCGCCGCGCAGCAGGGCGACAGGGTCGTGCAGATCGCCGTAGAGCACCGCGTGGTGCTCGACCATCGCCAGCAGTGCCGTGTTGCCCACCATCGGCCCGCCCAGCGGGCCCAGGCCGTACAGACCGCCGCGGCGGCGCTGCAGCAGGCGCAGCGAGACGGCAGCGTCGAGCAGCCGCGCGCAGCCCTCGGCCGGCAGCTTCAGCCGGGGCGCCAGCTGCTCCAGGCTCTGCGGCCCTTCGGCCAGGATCTCGAACAGGCGCAGCCGCACCGCGGCGAGCAGCACCTGCGAATAGACGAAGCCGGCGACGATGTCGAACAGCGCCCTCGCCCGCCGCTGCGCCAGCGCGCGCGTGAAGGGCAGCGCCGAGGCCCAGTGGTGGAACGCCGGGCTGGCGTACAGGCGGTCGCGCCAGGACAGCAAGCGTTCGGGCCAGGCCATCACGGCGGCGGCGGCGGTCTGCATGACACCTGCCCTCAGGCTGCCACGCGGACCATCTCGGGCGCCATCGCCGCCGGCACCAGCCGCTCGGCCTCGGCGCGCACCAGCGCGCGCAGCCCGGCAGCGCCGCGGCAGGGCGGGATGGCGGCGATGGCGTTGGCCACCAGGCGGTCGAAGTGCTGGATGGCGCCGGACAGGCCCTGCTCGGCGGCCGCGCTGGGACGGCCGAGCGCGGCGTCGCGCCCGATCGGCTTGCCGAGCAGCGCCGGGTCGGCGATCACGTCGCGGATGTCGTCGGCCACCTGATAGGCCTCGCCGAGCCACTCTCCCAGGGCGCGCCAGGCGCGGGCGTCGCCGCCGGCGGCCTCGGCACCGGCCACGGTGGCGCCAGCGAACAGCGCGCCGGTCTTCGCCCGCTGGTAGTCACGCAGCGCGACGCGCGGCTCGCATTCCCAGGCCTGCCCGGCGACGATGCCCAGCGGCATGCCCACACCCTCGGCAATGGCGCTCAGCACACGCGGCATGCGCGCCGGCATGCGCACCGGAGCGCGGCCCAGCGCCTGGAACGCCAGCACGATGAGCGCGTCGCCGGCCAGCACCGCCAGCCGTTCGCCGAAGGCCGCATGCACCGAAGGCACGCCGCGGCGCGTCGGCGCGTCGTCGAAACAAGGCAGGTCGTCGTGAACCAGCGAGGCGCAGTGCAGCAACTCGATGGCAGCAGCTGCGGTGTTGGCCAGCACGATGTCGTCGTCGCCACAGGCCCGGGCGACCGCGAGGCACAGTTGAGGGCGGATGCGGGCGCCGCCGGGAAAGACGGCATGTCGAACCGCCTGGGCCAGACGGGGCGGGCAGCCCGGGCCTAAGCATGAGACCACGGCGGCCTCCAGAGCCCCTTCGATGCGGTTCATCGTCTCCATCCTGGTCCTCCGTTGTCCCGGCCTGTCGCTTCTCAAGCCCGGTAGTGGTTGGGGCTGTGGCTGTCATGCGCACAATCTGTCATCTTTGCGTGTCACTGCAGACTGTCAATTTATTCTGACATAGGCGTTCCCGCTGTCAATCAAGGGGTGCCCCGGGGGTGCGTTGGGCGCCGACGCGCCTGGGCGGGCCCTGCCGCTCGGCTGCGGCCACAATCGCGCGATGAACACGCCACGCGCCGCGATACCGTCGTCGACCACGTCGTCGACCACGTCGGCGCATGCGCGGACCGGCGCGCCCGGCAGCCGCCCCGCCGCGCAGCCTGACGAGGGGGGCAGCCCGCCGGCGCGCCGCGTGCGTTCGCTTTCGGGCCTGCTGCCCTTCATGCGGCCCTACCGTGGGCGCATCGGGCTGGCGACGGTATTCCTGGTCGGCGCCGCCGCGGCCACGCTGGTGCTGCCGCTGGCGCTGAAGACGCTGATCGACCAGGGGCTCGTGTCGGCCGACCCCGGCGAGCGGCTGCTCGCGCTGCGCGGGCACTTCCTGTGGCTTTTTGCGGCGGGCGCGGCGCTGGGTGTGTTCTCCGCGGCGCGCTTCTACATGGTTAGCTGGCTGGGCGAACGCATCACGGCCGACCTGCGCAACGCGGTCTACGCGCATGTGGTGAAGCAGAGCCCCGAGTTCTTCGAGACCACGCAGACCGGCGAGGTGCTCAGCCGGTTGACCACCGACACCACCCTCGTGCAGACGGTGGTGGGCTCGAGTCTCAGCCTGGGCCTGCGCAACACGGTGATGGGCCTGGGCGCGCTGGCCATGCTGGTGATTACCAACCCGACCGTGATGGGCCAGGTACTGGGCATCCTGGTGCTGGTGGTGCTGCCG
>JBBQOR010000298.1:0-4212 GCA_038331055.1 Burkholderiales bacterium | reverse complement strand
TGTTCTGGAAGTTCAGGCTGAGCTTCTCGCCCTGGAAGCCCGGCCCCTGCGTGAGCTTGTTGGGGTCGATCTTGACCGGCCGCACCTCGAGCACGAACTGGTTGTCGCTCTGATAGGCACTGTGCTCCCAGCTGCCGAAGGGTTCGACCACCATGCGCACGCGGTCGCCGCTCTGGAAGGTAGAGATCGTGCGCACCGGGGTGCCGAAGTCGGTCACATCGAGCCGCCGGCGCAGCGCGTCGGGCAGCGTCGAGCGCAGGAACTCGACCACCAAGGTCTGGCCCTGCTGGCGGATGTCCACGCCCACCTGGGTGCTGGGCAGGCTGACGACGACACGGCCCGCGCCGTCCTCGCCGCGGCGGAAATCGATGTCGCGCAGGCCCTGAGAGACAGCGTTTTGCGGCTGTGCGAAGTGAACCGGCTCGCCGGCCGAGGCCACCGACACCGGCTCCAGCACGATCAGCAGCGCCTTGCCCTGCAACTGTGCGCGCCAGCCCGCCGGCGCCTTCAGATTCAGCACCAGCCGCGTGCGCTCACCCGATTGCGCAACCGCCACCGAACGCAGGTTGCCCTGGTTGATCTCGACGCTGTTGCGGCCCATCGCGTTGCCGACGCCCGGCAGATCGATGGCGATGCGCGCCGGCGCCTGGATCGCGAAGCCCCCGGGCACCGCCGCCAGCGGCTCGGACAGTTCGACCCGGATCACTTCGCTGCCGGCCTGCTGCAGACTGGTGATCGACTGGATCATGATGCCCTGCGCCTGGGCCTGCGCCTGGGCCAGACCGGGTGCAAGCAGGGTCAGCAGCAGCAAGGCCGTGGCCGCCGCCGTGAAGTGGGCGAACAAGGCGGGCCATCGATGCATGTTGCGGGCTTCCTGGGTGTTGTTCATCGCGCCCTCTCCTGGAGCTGCAAGGTGCCGGAGCGCTCGATCCACTCGCCGGCCGCGTCCTGCACGATCTCGCGCAGCGTCAAATCGGTCTCCGAGATGCGCGTGATGCGACCGTAGTTCTGGCCGAGGTAGTCGCCGGCCTTGACCTGGTAGAGCAGGTTGTCCACGCGCAGCAGCGCGAAGGGCTGCCCGCTGCGCGCGACGCTGCCCACCATCGACATCGAGTCGAGCGGATACGACTCCAGCGGCTCCTTGCGGCGGTTCAGTTCGGCCGACAGCATCGAGTTGGGTTGCCGCGCCTCTTGCTTGAGCGCCACGCTCAGCTTCTGCGCGCTGAAGGGCTCGACGTCCTGCTGGGCCACATAAGGCTGCGGGTCGAACCTCTTCGGCGGCGCCAATGCCTGCACGCTGGGCTTGACGTCACGCCGCTGCTGCTCCATCCACTGCTGAAGCTCTTCTTCGTGCGTGCCGCAGCCGCTGAGCAGCAGCGCGGCGGCGGCGATCGATCCACCGACACGAAAGCTCACTTCTTGGCTCCTGCGGCGGCCTTGGCCGCGCCGGCCTTGCGCTGGTCGGCCACCTCGGTCGCGTCCAGGTAGCGGTAGGTGCGCGCGGTGGCCTCCATCGACAGCGTGCCGCTCGCGTCGCGTGCACCGGGCTGGGCGATCACCACGTTGTGCAGCGTGACGATGCGGGACAGGTTGGCGATGTCGCCGGCGAAGGCGCCGATGTCGTGATATCGGCCGGACACGCGGATGGCGATCGGCAGTTCGGCGTAGTAGTCCTTGACCTCGATCTGGCCGGGCCTGAACAGCTCGAACTGCAGACCGCGGCCCAGACCGGCCTGGTTGATGTCGGACAGCAGCGCGTCCATCTCGGCCTTGCCGGGCAACTGCTTCTCGAGCTGGGTCACGTACTCCTGCACGAGCAGCTTCTGCTTGCGCAGTTCGGGCAGGTTGACGGCTTGGCCCAGTTTCTCTCGATACTCGTTCTTCAGCACCGGCTCGCGGTCGCGCTCGGCCTGCAGCCCGTCGCTGGCGGCCGACAGCACCAGCAACCAGCCCAGCAGCAGCACCGCCAACGCGGCACCGAGCCAGGCCATCGTCTTGGGCAGCAGCGGCCACTGCCCGGGCTCGTTCGGGTTGAGGTCACGGAACTGCGAGGCCACGCTCTCGACGGAGCGACCGACATCCAGATTGAGCGGCGCAGGACGGGTCGCCATCGAAGTCTCAGGTGGCCGGACGCGCAGCGACCGGGCTGGCCGGCGCCTGCGGCGCGCCAGCGGGCGGCGGCACTTGCGGGCGCTTGAGCGTCACCCGCAGCGAGAAGTCGAACAAGCGACGCTGGTCGCGACCGGCCGCACCCACAGTGGTAGCCTTGATCTCGACCAGTTCAGGCCGCTCCAGCCAGGTCGAGTTGTAGGCGGTGTTGCGCAGGAATTCGGAGACACGTTCGTTGGTCTGCGCGATGCCGTTGACCGTGACCACCTGTCCGGCCTGCCGAATGTTGGTCAGGTAGACGCCCTCGGGCGTCTGGCGCACCAGTTCGTTGAGCAGATGCACCGGCGTGTTGCGGTCAACCTGCAGGTCCTCGACCGCCTTCTGCCGCGCCTTCAGTGCCTCGATGTCGGCGCGCAGCGTGGCGATGTCCTTGATCTGCGCGTCCAGCCGCCCGATCTCGCCGCGCAGGAACTCGTTGCGCGCCATCTGCGCTGCCGTCACCTGCTGCAGGCCGACGTACCAGCCGGCGGCGATCAGCGCGCCGCCCAGCGCGGCCGCGCCCAGGCCAGCGAAGAAAGCCTGCTTGCGCTGGCGCCGCTTGGCCTCGCGGTGCGGCAGCAGGTTGATCAGGATCACTCGACGAATCTCCGCATCGCCAGACCGCACGCCGTCAGGTACGACGGCGCCTCGCGGCGCACACGCGCCTCGCGCACCGCCGAGCCCAGCTGCATCTGGTCGAAGGGGTTCACCACCATCGAAGCAAAGCCGGTCAACTCGGTCACCCGGTCCTTCAGCCCGGGCAGCGTGGCGGTGCCGCCAGCCAGCATCACGTAGTGCACCTTGTGGTGCGGCGTGCTGGTGAAGAAGTACTGCAGCGCGCGGCCGATTTCCTGCGACAGGCTGTCGACGAAGGGGCTCAGGATCTGACCTTCGTAGTCCTCGGGCAGATCGGCGGCCAGCTTCTTGCCCTCGGCTTCCTCGAACGAGAAGCCGTACTGGCGGCTGATGAGTTGAGTCAGCTGCGAGCCACCGAAGGCCTGATCGCGGTCGTAGAGCATCTCGTCGTCGCGCAGCACCTTCAGGCTGGTGGTGTCGGCGCCGATCTCGAACAGCGCGACCAGCGCATCCTTGCCCTCGTTGGGCAGCGCAGCGATCACGCGGCTCATCGCCAGGCGCGAGGCGTGCGACTCGATGTCCAGCACCGCCGGCTTCAGCCCGGCCGCCTCGGCCAGGCCCTGACGGTCCTGCACGCGGTCCTTGCGCGACGCGGCGATGAGCACCTCGACGTCGCCGGCCGAGGTGGTGCTCGGGCCGATGACGCAGAAGTCCAGGCTCACCTCGTCGAGCGAGAAGGGGATGTACTGGTTGGCCTCCGACTCGACCTGCAGCTCCATCTCTTCGTCGCGCAAGCCGGCGGGCAGCATGATCTTCTTCGTGATCACGGCCGATTGCGGCATGGCCATCACGACCTGCTTGGTCTTGGTGCCGCTCTTGACGACCACGCGGCGCACGGCCTCGGCCACCTCGTCGTACTTCTCGATCTGGCCGTCGGTGATCCAGCCCGTCTCGAAAGGCTCCGACGCAAAGCGCTCGAGCACGTACTCGCCGCTGGCGGTCTGGCCGAGTTCGACCAGCTTCACGCTGGACGAACTGATGTCCAGCCCGAACATCGGGGGATGCTTGCGTCCCAGCAACTGGCTCAGAAAGCTCACGTTCTTTGCTTCTCCAGCGGCCGCAATGACCGCACGGACTGTTAAGAAGTTACTTCAATGCTAGCAGTAAAGCCCTTGTGCGCATAAGAAAAAAGGGCTGGCGGAGTCTGTCGCTCGTTGTGATTCACCGACGCCTGGAACAGCATCTGAAACAACGCGCAAATGACCTTGCAAGGCCGCGGACGACGGCGCATGGCGGCTGGTGGGCGGGCGCGCCCGATTGCTATGATGTCCCGCGAAGGCCCTTCATTGAACCCTGACCCTCCCGTCGAGCCCCGGCCCGCCCACGCATCATCCTGGTGGCGGGCGCTGCTGCGTGCAGGCGGCTGGGCGGCGGTCTTCGCTTTCGGCGCGTTGGCCGCGCTGCTGCTGGTGGTGGGCGTATCGCTGG
>JBBQOR010000297.1:0-4238 GCA_038331055.1 Burkholderiales bacterium | reverse complement strand
CCGGTGACGGTGAACGACCCCGAGCTCACCGAGGCGATGCTGCCCACGCTGGCCCGCGTGGCGGGCGATCGCCGGCTGCAGATGGTGCCCAAGGTCACCGGCTCCGAAGACTTCTCGCTCTTCCAGAAGCTGGTGCCCGGGCTTTTCGTGTTCCTGGGCGTCACGCCGGCCGGGCTGGAGCCGGCCAAGGTGGCGCCCAACCACTCGCCGCGCTTTTTCATCGATGAGGCGGCGCTGGTCACCGGCGTGCGGCTGCTGGCGAATCTGGCCTGCGACTTCCTGGAGACGCCGCCGGCCGCCCCGACAGCTCACGCCTCGCTCTAATCGAGGATACGGTAGGGGCCGCCGCGTTCGAGCGCGCGCTGGTAAGCCGCCCGGGCGTGGATGCGGGCAATCCAGTCGGTCAGCCGCGGGTAGCGGGCGTCGAGCCCGGCGCGGGCCTGCGCGGCTTCGAGCGGGAAGCTCATCTGGATGTCGGCGGCGCTGAACTGCGCCCCCGCGAACCACGGGCGCGGCGCCAGTTCGGCCTCCATGAAGGCCAGCTGGCTGGCGATGTTGGGGGCGATGAAGCCATCGGTCACGCGGTTGGCAATGGCCTTGACGATCGGCTTGACGAAGAACGGCACCGGCGCCGTGCGCACCTTGTCGAAGACCAGCTTCATCAGCAGCGGCGGCATCGCGCTGCCTTCGGCAAAGTGCAGCCAGTAGGTGAAGCGCCGTCGCTCCTCGCTGCCGGGCGGCGGGCGCAGGTGGCCGTCGGCGTCGAAGCGGTCGAGCAGATACTCGACGATGGCGCCGGTCTCGGCCACGGTCACGCTGCCGTCGCTGATCACGGGGCTCTTGCCCAGCGGGTGCACCTGCTTCAGCCCGGGTGGCGCGAGCTGGGTCTTCGGGTTGCGCTTGTACAGACGCACCTCGTAGGGCGTGCCGAGCTCTTCGAGCAGCCACAGCACGCGCTGCGAGCGCGAGTTCTCGAGGTGATGGACGGTGATCATGGTGGGCCCAGGTTCGGCGAGCCGGCGGCCAGCGCCGGCCCGGCGGTCAGATCAGCATGTAGGTGGTGGTGACGTGCGCGGCCAACTCATCCTTCGCATCGGTGATGTGGATCTCGCCGAAGACCAGCGAGCGCCCCATGCGCAGCACCCGCGCCTTGACTTGCGCCGTGCCACTGTGGCCGGCCACGGGGCGCAGAAAGCTGGTGTTGAGTTGCACCGTGGTCATCGGCTTGAAGCCGCCGAGGCGCGTCATCACCGCCAGCACCATCGCGGTGTCGGCCGCCGCCATCATCGTCTGGCCGCAGAGCACGCCGCCGCCGTGCACATGCCTGGGCGCCACGGGCAGCGCCAGCACCACCTCGCCGGGGCTGGCGTGCAGCACCCGCAGGTCAAGCTCTTGCACCCAGGGCGCGAAGACTTCGGTCAGCGCCGCGGTGAGCATCTGCGGGTCGACGGCGGGGGAGGGTTCCATGCGGTGGGCCAGGGCAGCGGGGTTCACGCGGTGTTTGATTCTATGGATCGGTCGCCCTGCAGGCACTCGTAGTACGCTCCGCGCCGTCCAGATTCTCCAAAGGTGCGCCCATGAACAAGATCTTTCCCAGCGCCGCTGCCGCGCTCGACGGCGTCGTGCGGGACGGCTACATGCTCGCCGTCGGCGGCTTCGGCCTGTGCGGCATGCCCGAGGCGCTGATCGACGCGGTGCGCGACAGCGGCGTCAAAGACCTGACGGTGATCTCCAACAACGCGGGGGTGGACGGCTTCGGATTGGGCAAGTTGCTGCTGACGCGGCAGATCCGCAAGATGATCAGCAGCTACGTCGGCGAGAACAAGGAGTTCGAGCGCCAGTACCTGGCCGGTGAACTCGAACTCGAATTCACGCCGCAGGGCACGCTGGCAGAGCGGCTTCGTGCCGGCGGCGCAGGCATCCCGGCCTTCTACACGCGCACCGGCGTCGGCACGCTGGTGGCCGAGGGCAAGGAGACGCACGACTTCGACGGCCTGACCTATGTGATGGAGCGCGCGCTGGTGCCCGATGTGGCACTGGTCAAGGCCTGGCGCGCCGACCATGCGGGCAATCTGCAGTTCCGCCTGACGGCGCGTAACTTCAACCCGGCGGCGGCGATGGCCGGCAAGCTGACGGTGGTGGAGGTCGAGCACATCGTCGAGACCGGCAGCTTCGATCCTGACAGCGTGCACCTGCCGGGCATCTACGTGCACCGCATCGTGCTCAACGCGACGCCCGAGAAGCGCATCGAGAAGCGCACGCTCAGCGAGAGCAAGACCCCCGGCGCGAGCAAGGCGCCGAACCCGAACGACAAGCAAGGAGCCTGACCATGCCCTGGACCCACGACCAGATGGCCGCACGCGCGGCCGCCGAACTGCGCGACGGCTACTACGTCAACCTCGGCATCGGCTTGCCCACGCTGGTGGCCAACTTCGTCGACCCGGCCATCGAGGTCTGGCTGCAAAGCGAGAACGGCATGCTGGGCATCGGCCCCTTTCCGACCGAAGACCAGGTCGATGCCGATCTGATCAACGCCGGCAAGCAGACCGTGACCACCCTGCCCGGCAGCAGCATCTTCGGCAGCCACGACAGCTTTGCGATGATTCGCGGCGGCAAGATCAACCTCAGCATCCTGGGCGCGATGCAGGTCAGCGAGCAGGGCGACCTGGCCAACTGGATGATCCCGGGCAAGATGGTCAAGGGCATGGGCGGCGCGATGGACCTGGTGGCCGGCGTGAAGACCGTCGTCATCCTGATGGAGCATGTGGCGCGGCGCAAGGACGGCGGCTTCGACCTGAAGATCCTGCCCCGCTGCACGCTGCCTTTGACCGGTGTCGGCGTCGTCGACCGGATCATCACCGACCTGGCGGTGATCGACGTCACCCCGCAGGGCCTGAAGCTCATCGAACGGGCGCCGGGTGTGACGGCCGAGGAACTGCAGTCCAAGACGGGCGTCGCGCTGCACTGAACGGCGGCCGCGGGGCTGCCTTGGGCGTGCGGCTCTGCCTTGTGGGCTTGCCGGCGGCGTTGATCGGCCCGCATCGGATGCCGCTGGCCGCCGCGGGCTGGCTGGGCGACTGAGCGCTCCTCCCGTGGCTCGTAAAGACAAGCATGTCAGCGAAACCCCGGCCACGCAGTGGTTGCGTGCGCAGGGCGTGGCCTTCAGCGAGCACCCTTACGACTACGTCGACCATGGCGGCACGGCCGAGTCGGCACGCCAGCTGGGCGTGGCCGAGCACAGCGTGGTCAAGACGCTGGTGATGCAGGACGAACGTGCGCAGCCGCTGCTGGTGCTGATGCACGGCGACCGCCAGGTGAGCACGAAGAACCTCGCGCGCGCGATCGGCGCCAAGAGCGTCGAGCCGTGCAAGCCCGAGGTTGCGCAGCGCCACAGCGGCTATCTGATCGGCGGCACCTCGCCCTTCGGTCTGCGCAAGGCGATGCCGGTCTACGTGCAGCACAGCGTGCTGGCGTTGCCGCGCATCCACATCAACGGCGGACGGCGCGGCTTCCTCGTCGGGCTGGCCCCAGCCGTGCTGACGGAGGTGCTCGGCGCGCTGCCGGTGGACTGTGCGCTGGCCTGACCGCGACATAAACTCCACGCATGGAATGGGTCTGGACCCTCACGGCGATCGTTGCCGCCTACCTGATCGGCAGCCTGTCCTTTGCCGTCATCGTCAGCCGTCTGTTCGGCATCGCCGACCCCCGCAGCTATGGCTCGAAGAACCCGGGCGCCACCAACGTGCTGCGCTCGGGCCACCGCGGCGCCGCGGTGCTGACGCTGGCGCTGGATGCGCTCAAGGGCTATGTGCCGGTGCTGCTGGCGCTGCTCTACGCGCCGCAGTGGGATCTGCCCGAGTGGACCGCCGGCGCGGTCGGGCTGGCGGCCTTTGTCGGCCACCTGTGGCCGGTGTTCTTCCGCTTCGCCGGCGGCAAGGGCGTGGCCACGGCGGCCGGTGTGCTGATGGCCTTCAACCCGGTGCTGGGTGTGGCCACGCTGCTCACCTGGGCGATCGTCGCGGGATTCATGCGCTACTCTTCGCTGGCCTCGATCGTGGCGGCGGCTTTTGCCCCGTTCTTCCAGATGCTGATGTGGGGCACCGAGCCGATACTGCCGTTCATCATCGTGATGAGCCTGCTGCTGGTCTGGCGCCACGAAGGCAACATCCGCAAGCTGCTCGGCGGCACCGAGTCCCGCCTGGGCCACAAGGCCCCTTCGCCCGCCGGCACTACGCCGG
>JBBQOR010000296.1:0-4248 GCA_038331055.1 Burkholderiales bacterium | reverse complement strand
CGTGGATGTAGACATGCCTGAAAGGAACCTGGCCTGTGAAGTGCGTGGTCATCATGATCATCCGGGCGACCCAGAAAAAGATGATGTCAAAGCCGGTGACCAGCACCGATGAAGGCAGGAAGAGGTCAAGCTCCTTGGTCTTTTCGGGCCAACCCAGGCTAGAGAAGGGCACCAGCGCCGAGGAGTACCAGGTGTCGAGCACGTCTTCGTCGCGTGTCAGCGGCCCGCTGTAGCCGCCCGCCGTGGCGCGTGCGCGGGCCTCGGCCTCGTCGCGCGCCACGAAGACCTCGCCGGTGCTGCCGTACCACGCAGGGATCTGGTGGCCCCACCACAGCTGGCGGCTGATGCACCAGTCCTGGATGTTCGTCATCCAGTGCATGTAGGTGCTGACCCACTGGTCGGGCACGAATCGCACCTCGCCCGACTGCACCGCGTCGATGGCCTTCTGCGCGATGCTCTTGCCGTCGGCGCCGGGCTTCGTGGTGGCGACGAACCACTGGTCGGTGAGCATCGGCTCGACGATCTGCCCGGTGCGGGCGCAGCGCGGCACCACCAGGCGGTGCTTCTTCACCTCGGCCAGCAGGCCTTGCGCGTCGAGCTCGGCGACGATGCGTTTGCGCGCCTCGAAGCGGTCGAGACCGCGGTAGGCGGCCGGTGCGTGCTCGTTGACAGTCGCGTCCAGCGCCAGTACGCCGATCGACGGCAGCCCGTGGCGCTGGCCGACCGCGTAATCATTCGCGTCGTGCGCCGGCGTCACCTTGACTACGCCGGTGCCGAAAGCGGGGTCGACCGCTGCATCGGCGATCACCGGGATCAGCCGGTCGCAAAGCGGCAGCCGCAGCTGCTGCCCGACCCGCGCCAGGTAACGCTCGTCCTGCGGGTGCACCATCACGGCCACGTCGCCCAGCATCGTCTCCGGACGTGTGGTGGCCACGGTCAGGAAGCCCGAGCCATCTTCCAGCGGGTAGCGGATGTGCCACAGGAAGCCGTCTTCCTCCTCGCTCTCGACCTCCAGGTCGGAGACGGCGGACTTCAGCACCGGGTCCCAGCTGACCAGCCGCTGGCCGCGGTAGATCAGACCTTCGTCGAACAGCCGCACGAAGGTCTCGGTGACGACGCGCGACAGCGTCTCGTCCATCGTGAAGTACTCGCGCGACCAGTCCACGCTGTCGCCCATGCGGCGCATCTGCTGCGTGATGGTGGCGCCCGAGGTGGCCTTCCAGTCCCAGACCTGCTGCGTGAAGCGCTCGCGGCCCAGATCGTGGCGGTTCAGCCCTGCGTCCTGCAACTGGCGCTCGACGACGATCTGCGTGGCGATGCCCGCGTGGTCGGTGCCCGGCACCCACAGGGTGTTGTGGCCCAGCATGCGGTGAAAGCGCGTCAGCGCGTCCATGATCGTCTGGTTGAACGCATGCCCCATGTGCAGCGTGCCGGTGACGTTGGGCGGCGGCAGCTGGATCGAGAACGAGGGCTTGGCCGGGTCCAGCGTCGGCTGGAAGGCGCCGGCAGCCCGCCATCGTTCCCCCCAGCGGGCTTCGATGGCGGCAGGTTCGAAGGACTTGGCGAGCTCGGGCATGGGGGCGTTGAGGACCAGAATAATCTTGCCCCATGCTGTCGGCGATCGACGCTGGACAAGCGTTGCAGATAGGCTTCGCAGATTGTAGGTTGCGGGTTTGCCCGGACGCGGCCTTCACGGAGAGAGCATGAACGTACAGACCTCGAGGGCAGCAAGTGCGGCGCGGGCCGCCGCGCTGCTGCTGGCCGCGTTGCTCAGCGCCTGTGGCGGTGGCGGCGACACCCCAAGCGGCCCGCCCGCGCCGCCGGCCACCTGCAGCGTGGCGGCGCAGCAGACCTGGCTGGGCGACTACATGCGCGACTGGTACTTCTGGTACCGCCTGGCGCCGAACCCCGACCCCGCCGCCTTTCGTGACGTGCCCGAGTACTTGCAGGCCCTGCTCTACCAGGGCGACACCACTTTCCCCAGCGACCGCTGGAGCCGCACCGAATCCACCGAGTCCTTCAATCGTTTCTTCGGCGAGGGCCGCACGCTCGGCTACGGCCTGTCGGTGGCCGGGCTCGAAGTCACCGGCCAGCCCGAACAGCCGCTGCGCGTGCGCTACGTCGAGCCGCAGGGTGATGCCGCGGCCAAGGGCGTGCGGCGCGGCGAGCAGGTGGTCTCGCTGGGCGGCCGAAGCGCGGCCGATCTGATCGGCGCCAACGACTTCGCGCTGCTGACGCCCGACCAGGAGGGCCAGCAGCTCGGCGTCGTGCTGCTCGATGCCGCCGGTGCGCAGCGAAGCCTGACGCTGCGCGCCGCTGTGTTTGCCGTGACGCCGGTGGTCAATGCCACCGTGCAGCGCACGCCGGCCAACCGCAGAGTGGGCTACGTGATGGTCAATACGATGATCAACCAGACGCTGCCGCCGCTGGCCGAGGCGATCACGCAGTTTCGCGACCAGGGCGTGACGGACGTGGTGCTCGACCTGCGCTACAACGGCGGCGGCTCGGTGTCGGTCGGCGCCACGCTGGCCTCACACCTGATCGGCGATCGCAGCGCGGGCTCGCTTTTCGCGCGGCTGCTCTACAACGACCGCCGCGCCGCGACCAACAACCAGGACTTCCTCTTCACCCAGCCGCGGCCGTCTCTGCGCTTGCCGCGCGTGATCGTGCTCGCCGGGCGGCGCACCTGCTCGGCCAGCGAGCAGCTGGTCAACGGCTTGCGGCCCTTTGCCGACGTGGTACTGATCGGCGAGACCACCTGCGGCAAGCCAGTGGGCTTCGTGCCGGCCAGCCAATGCGGCACCACCTACAACGTGGTGAATTTCGAGTCGGTGAACTCGCGCAACGAAGGTCGTTACTGGGATGGTTTCGCGCCGACCTGCGCTGTGGCCGAAGACTTCAGCCAGCCGCTGCGCTCAGCGGGTGATCCGCTGTGGCAGGCGGCGCAGCGCTACGTCGACAGTGGCAGCTGCCCGGCAGGCGCGACAGGCCAGGCGCGCCCGCTGTCGTCTGTGTTGCGCGAGGGCCCGGTGCGTCAGCGCAGCGACGAGCGTGAGGACATGTTCCCCGGCTAGCCGGTCAGTCCGGCACGTGCTGCAGCAGCAGGCAAAACATATCAAGCAGTTCTCTGATGCACCTCAGGGTCGCCATCGGGTCGGCGGGCTCACATGAACAAGTGCTCGCCCGCGTTCTCGCCGCCCAGGATCACGTAGTTCACCTTCTTCAGGTCGGCCAGCACGCGGCCGCCGGCGTAGCTGATGCTGCTTTGCAGGTCTTCGCGCATCTCGCGCAGCGTGTCGGCAAGCCGGCCCTTGATCGGCTCGAGGATGCGCTTGCCTTCCACGTGCTTGTACTCGCCCTTGTTGAAGTCGCTGGCCGAGCCGTAGTACTCCTTGAAGAGCCTGCCGTCGACCTCCACGGTGGCGCCGGGCGACTCTTCATGGCCGGCGAACAGCGAGCCGACCATCACCATCGCGGCACCGAAGCGCACGCTCTTGGCAATATCGCCGTGGTCGCGAATGCCGCCGTCGGCAATGATGGGCTTGGTGGCCACACGCGCACACCACTTCAGCGCGCTGAGCTGCCAGCCGCCGGTGCCGAAGCCGGTCTTCAGCTTGGTGATGCAGACCTTGCCCGGGCCCACACCCACCTTGGTGGCATCGGCGCCCCAGTTCTCGAGGTCCATCACGGCTTCGGGCGTGGCCACGTTGCCGGCGATCACGAAGGTCTGGGGCAGCCGCGTCTTGATGTGCTCGATGGCGCGGCGCACGCTCTCGGCGTGGCCGTGGGCGATGTCGATGGTGATGTAGTCGGCGCCCACGCCGTCGGTGGCCAGGCGGTCGATGAGCTCGAAGTCGTGCGGCTTGACGCCCGAACTCAGCGAGACGAACAGGCCCTGCCGGCGCATGCGCTGCGCATAGGCCACGGTGTCCAGATCGAAGCGGTGCATGACGTAGAAGTGGCCGCTGCGCGCGAGGGCCTCGCTGATCGGCTCGTCGATCACGGTCTTCATGTTGGCCGGCACCACCGGCAGTGCGAAGCGGCGGCCGCCGAACTCCACCGTCGGGTCGCATTCGGCGCGGCTGTCGACGCGGCACTTGCGCGGCAGCAGCAGGATGTTGTCGTAGTCGAAGATTTCCATGGCACGGCAAGTTTACGGCGCCGCCTTTGCACCGTCACCCACCGCGGTTCGCGGGCCTGACCGGTGCCCGACAATGCCGGCATGGCCCTTGACACTGCTGCCCCGCC
>JBBQOR010000295.1:0-4249 GCA_038331055.1 Burkholderiales bacterium | reverse complement strand
TGCCGGGCTGCAGTTGGCCGAGGTCGGGCCCCACTTGAGCAGATCCCACAGCGCATGCAGCGTGCTGTCGGGCAGCGGGTCGGGGAAGTAGCCGTTGTGCGTGCGCGCTCCGGTGAAGAGCTGTTCTGTGCTGGTGTTCATTGGACAATTGTCGGGTGTTCCAACCCTCGCAGAATGACGTCCGCCGCTTCTTCTGCAGCGCCCATGCGCGCTGGCGCGAAGGTCTGCCGCTGGATGCGATGCAGTCGATCGCCGCGCGCTGGATCGCCGAGCACCCTGAGCACCACGATGAACTGGCCGACGAGGCCGCCGCGCTGGCGGCCGTCTACAGCGTCGAGGGCGGACGCGCCAATCCCTTCCTGCACCTGTCGATGCACCTGAGCCTGGAGGAGCAGTGCGCCATCGACCAGCCGACCGGCATCCGCCAGGCGGTTCAACTGCTGGCTGCCCGCCGTGGTGGTCTGCACGCCGCGCACCACGAGGCGATGGAGTGCCTGGGCGAGATGGTCTGGGCGGCGCAGCGCAGCGGGCTGCCGCCCGACGGGCAGGCCTACCTGGAGTGCGTGCGCAGGCGCTCGACGAGGGATTGAGCCGTCCGCCAGCTGGCGTCTCGCGGCATCAGCGCACCAGCTCGACCGCCGGCTCGTCGCCGCGACCGAGCAGGCGCAGCGCCTGGTGGATCAACTCGTGCGCATCGGCGGTGACGGCACTGGCGCCCTGCTGCAACAAGGTGTCCGCCTGCGCCAGCATGCGCAGCCCGGCATAGACGATGACCGGCGGGCCGCCGCGGCGCAGGGCCGGGTGCGCGAGGAAGTCTTGCCCGGCGGCGCGCGAGGCGTCCGATGAGCCGGTGCGTGCAAGGTCGGTGATCACCAGGTCGTAACGCTCGTTCTCCAGCTGCGCCAGCGCTTCGCGGGTGGACACCACGTTGTCGAAGACCAGCCCGTGCGGGCGCAGCGCGGCGCGTTCGGCCTCGTTGTTGGCTGGTTGGTCATCCACCCACAGGACACGTGCGGCGGCTCGGGGCGCGGTGGCCAGCAAAGGCAGCGCCGTGACCAGCGCATCCACGTCCGGCCCCAGACTGGCCCGGCGCAGCGCGTAGGCGTTGCGCCGCGTGAACCAGCGCAGCGCCGGCGGCATCGATTCATCGGCGGGCATCGCCGCGCCATCCACCAGCACCGGCACTACCGCCGCGCCGTGAAAGCGCGCGCGCCGCCACTCGAAGGCGACGACGTTGTCGCTGTTGTGCAGCCGCTGCAAGTCGAAGGCCGGGCCGACCAGCGCCAGCACCACATTCGAGCGCTCGATGGCCTGCTGGATGACGTCGCGGTAGGCCTCGCCGCCGCCGATGCTGCCAGTGTCGATGAAGCTGCCGCAGCCGGCCGCGCGCAGCGCATAGCCCAGCAGGTGCGCCGCCCACAGCGTGTCGGCGCGCTGGTAGGAGACGAAGGCCTGCACCGCCGGCTCCGGTTAGTGCACGCGCCCGGGCCGCGCGCCGCCGGCCAGCACCTGCGCCAGTTCGGCCAGGCTCTGCAGGTTGTGCGCGGGCAGGAAGCGGTCCACATGCGGCAGCATCGCCTTGATGCCGCCGGCGCGCGGCTCGAAGGCATCGAAGCGCAGCAGCGGGTTCAGCCAGATCAGCCGGCGGCAGCTCTTGTGCAGGCGCTCCATCTCGAAACTCAGCTCGGCCGTATGGCCGTGCTCGAGGCCGTCGGTGACCAGCAGCACGGTCGCCCGCCCGGGCAGCACGCGGCGCGCCCAGCGCTGGTTGAATTCGTGCAGGCAGGTGCTGATGCGGGTGCCGCCGGACCAGTCTTCGACCTCGCGCACGACCCGCGAGACGGCGACGTCCGGGTCGCGCTGGCGCAGGCTGCGCGTGGTGCGCGTCAGGCGGGTGCCGAAGACGAAGCTCTCGACGCGCGCGTCGGCATGCCCGAGCGCATGCGTGAAGTGCAGCAGCATGCGCGAGTAACGGCTCATCGAGCCCGAGATGTCGGCCAGCACCACCAGCGGCGCGGGCTGGCGGCGCGGCTGGCGCCAGCGCAGGCCGGCCAGATCGCCGCCGTGGCGGGCCATGTCGCGCAGCGTGGCGCGGGCATCGGGCCGGCCGGGGTGCGCGGCCGGCCGCAGCCGCCGCGTGAGCAGCGGCTCGAACAGCGGCGCCAGGCGCTTGAGCATCTGCTGCGCGGCGCGCCACTCGTCGCTGGTCATGGTCTCGAAGTCGGCCTTCTGCAGCCTCTCGCGCTCGCTCCACGTCATCGTGGTCTCGATCTCCAGCTGCTCCGGCGGCGGCGGCTGCGGGGCGTTGGGCTGGTGCGGGAACATCGCCTCGGCCAGCCGCCGGTTCTCGGGCGGCGCTGGGGTCGTGTTCTCCTTGGCCTGCACCCGCGGCAGCAGCATCGCCATCATGCGTCCCGTGAGATCGGGGTCGCGCCAGAACAGCTGGAAGGCCTGCTCGAAGAGCTCGCGGTGCTCGATGCGGTCGATGAAGCAGGCCGCCAGCGTGTCGTGGAAATCGCCCCGGGTCTGCATCGTGCCCACCTGCAGCGCCTGCAGCGCGAGCTGGATGCGGTCGCTGCCCAGCGGCAGCCCGGCGGCGCGCAGCACGCGGCCGAAGTGCATCACGTTCTCGGCCAGATGGCCGGGCAGCTCGGCCGGGGTGGGCAGCATCGTCGGTGCGCCGGGAGATCAACCCTGGGCGGCGGCCTTGACCTGGTCGAGCAGCCGCTTGGCCTCGCTGCCCTGCACCTTGGCGATGTCGTCCTGATACTTCAGCAACACGCCCAGCGTCTGGTTGATCGTCTCGGGGTCGAGCACCAGCGCATCGAGCTCCATCAGCGCGCGCGTCCATTCGATGGTCTCGGCGATGCCGGGCAGCTTGTACAGCTCGATGCTGCGCAGACGCTGCACGAAGCCGACGATCTCGCGCGACAGCCCGGCGCGCGCGCCGGGCACGCGGCGCTGCAGGATGGCCAGTTCACGCGCGGCGTCGGGGAAGCCCACCCAGTGGTACAGGCAGCGGCGCTTGACGGCGTCGTGGATCTCGCGCGTGCGGTTGCTGGTGAGCACGACGATCGGCGGCGTGACCGCCTTTACCGTGCCGTACTCCGGGATGGTGATCTGGAAGTCGCTCAGCACTTCGAGCAGGAAGGCCTCGAAGGGCTCGTCGGCGCGGTCGAGCTCATCGATCAGCAGCACCGGCGGCACGGGCTGCGCCGGGTCGATCGCCTGCAGCAGCGCGCGGCGGATCAGGAAGCGGTCGCCGAAGAGTTCATGTGCCAGCGCGTTGCGGCCGCCTTCCGCTTCGGCCAGCCGGATCTCGAGCATCTGACGGGCGTAGTTCCATTCGTAAGCCGCGCCGGCCAGGTCGAGCCCTTCGTGGCACTGCAGGCGGATCAGCGGGCGGCCCAGCATGGTGGCCAGCGTCTTGGCGATCTCGGTCTTGCCGGTGCCGGGCTCGCCTTCCAGGAACAGCGGGCGCTGCAGGCGCAAGGCGAGGAAAGCGGTGGTCGCGAGTGCGCGCTCGGCCACATAGTCATGCGCCAGCAACTGCGCGGCGGTGTCGTCGATGCTCTGGGGCAGGGGGCTCATCGGGGCTCGTCGGAGCGTCAAGGGACGTCGCAAATGAAGAACGCCGGCCCGCAAGGTGGCCGGCGTTCGGCGTTCAGGGTGCCGGTGGTCAGCTTGCTGCCACCGCCCGCCCTGCCAGCACCGGGATCAGCGCGGCACGGTACTCGGCCGAGCCGTGCAGGTCGTTGTTCAGGCCGTCTGCGCTGACCGTTGCGCCGGCCAGCGCTGCGGCTGACCAGTCGGCGGCCAGCTTCGTCTCGAGCCCTGATTCGCGGTAGACCACCGCGCCGGCCCCGGTGACGGCCACGCGCACACCGCCCGCGCCATGGCTGACGAACACGCCCACCAGCGAGAAGCGGCTGGCCGGCTGTTTGAACTTCTGCCACGCGGCCTTGGCAGGGATCGGGAAGCTGACCGCTGTGATGATCTCGCCCTCGGCCAGCGCCGTGGTGTACAGGCCGAGGAAGAAGTCGTCGGCAGCAATCGTGCGGCTGTTGGTGTGCACGGTGGCGCCGAGGCCCAGCACGGCAGCCGGGTAGCAGGCGGCGGGGTCGTTGTTGGCCAGGCTGCCGCCGATCGTGCCGCGGTTGCGCACCTGCCGGTCGCCGATGCGGCCGGCCAGGTCGGCCAGCGCCGGGATGGCCGCTTGCACCTCGGCCGAGGCGGCGACGGCGGCATG
>JBBQOR010000294.1:0-4263 GCA_038331055.1 Burkholderiales bacterium | reverse complement strand
GCGGCCGCCGGGCCTGGTTGGGGTTCCTGTCGTCCTTCTTGGGGTTGCCGCGCACCCGCTTTTCCCGGTTGTTGGTGTTGCCGGGCTGGCGGGTGCGCGGGTGGGCGTCGGCCAGCCGCAGCAGGTCGCCTTCGTCGGGCTTGCGGCCGGCCTGCTCGGCCGCGGCGATGGCCGCCGCAGCGTCCCTGGAGATGGCCGAGTAGTCGCCGCTGACGCTTTGCAGGTAGCTCTGCATCTGCTTGATGCCCGACCCGCTGTTGCCCGCGGCTACCGCCTTGGCCACCCACTCCGAGGCCTTGGCGTTGTTGCGCTGCTGCGCGTAAGCCGAGGCCAACTGTTCGGCGATCTGCCCCAGCTCTGCGCCGCTGCTGCGCCCGGCGATGTTTTCCAGCGCCTGGATCGCCGCCTGGGAATCGCCCGCGCGTTGCGCTGCCGCGGCCTTCATGCGGTCGATCGTCAATTGTTCGGCGGCTGTGCGGTTGGGTACCGCCTCGGCTTCGCGCACCTTGGCCAGCGCCTCGCGCGCCTTGCCGGTCTTCAGGTACTCCGAGGCCTGCTGCAAAGGCCTGCCCACCTCAGGCCGCAGCGCCTGAGCGTGCACAGGGTTGGGGGCGAGCGCCAGGGCGGAGGCCACGACTAGCGCCGGCACCACGGCCAAGGCCAGGGCGTGCAATAGGGACTTCATCGGAAGAAAGCTCGTCACGCCGTCAGTTCATGAACTGCTCGTTGCCCACCAGCCCGATCTTGGTCACACCCAGCCGTTGGGCCGAAGCCATGATCATCGCGACTACCTTGTAGGTGACCAGCTTGTTCGGGCGCAGATGCACTTCGGGCTGATCGGGCATCGCGGCGAGTGCTGCCAGCCGGCCCTCGAGCGTGGCGCGGTCGGCGATGATCTCGCCGTTCCAGCCGATGGTGCCGTCGAAGTCGACGTCGATGCGCACGATCTCCGGGGGCTTCGGCGGTGGCGTCGAGGGCCCGATCGGCATGTTCATCTTCACCGCGTGGGTCTGGATCGGGATCGTGATGATGAACATGATCAGCAACACCAGCATCACGTCGATCAACGGCGTGGTGTTGATGTCGATCATCACCTCGCTGTGGTCGTCACCTGAACCTACAGACATGGCCATCGAGCTTCTCCTTCAGCGTGCGGCCGCCGTGCCGGCGGGTGGTTCGGTGATGAATCCCACCTTCATGATGCCCGCGCGCTGGCAAGCCACGACCACGCGGCCCACCGACTCGTAGCGCACTTCCAGGTCGCCCCGGATATGCACTTCGGGCTGCGGCTCCTTGACCGACTCGGTCTTCAGCCGGCTGACCAGCGTCTCGATGTCGGGAATGCGCTGCAGGTTCCAGAAGATCTCGCCGTCGCGATTGACCGCGATGACGATGTTCTCTGGCTTGGTCTGCGTGGGGAGGTTGCGCTCCTTGGGCAGATCGAGCTTGACGGTCTGCGTGACCACCGGGATGGTGATGAGGAAGATGATCAGCAACACCAGCATCACGTCGACCAGCGGCGTGGTGTTGATGGTGTTGTTCAGTTGCCCTTCGTCGTCGCCGTCGGACGAGCCGATCTGCATGGCCATGCGCTTGTCTCCGGTACTGGGCGCGCGGCGCCCCGGGGTCCTGCTTCAGCGCCTGCCGGCCAGCAGCACGTTGTGGAGGTCGCCGCCGAAGGCGCGCACCTGGTCCATCACCGCCTTGTTGCGCCGGATCAGCCAGTTGTAACCCATCACCGCAGGCACCGCGACGGCCAGGCCGATGGCCGTCATGATCAGCGACTCGCCCACCGGGCCGGCCACCTTGTCGATCGAGGCCTGACCGCTGATGCCGATCTTGACCAGCGCGTTGTAGATGCCCCAGACGGTGCCGAACAGGCCGACGAAAGGCGCTGTGGAGCCCACCGTGGCAAGGAACGCCAGACCGTCGGTCAGCCGGCCCTGCACGCTGCCGATCGCGCGGTCGACCGACATCGTGACCCAGGTGTGCTTGTCGATCTGGTCGACAATCGTGCCTTCGTGGTGCTCGTTGGCCTTGATGCCCATCTCGGCGATGTAGCGTAAGGCGCTGCCCTCGACCAGTGATCCGACGCCGGCGTTGACGTTCGGCGCGCGCCAGAAGGCATCGGCCGAATTGCGCACGCTCTTGAGCATCTGGCGCTGCTCGAACAGCTTGGTGAACAGGATGTACCAGGTGCCCATCGACATGATGACCATGATGACCAGTGTCACCTTGGCCACGTAGTCGCCCTGGTTCCACAGCGCCTTCAGACCATAGGGGTTGTCCACGGCCTCTTCGACCACCGCGCCGGCCGCGGGGGTTGCGGGGGTTGCGGGGGTGGCAGGCGCGGCGGCTGCGGGCGCGGCCGGCTGGGCCACGGCCGGGGCAGGAGACGACACGGCAAACAGCGCAGCCGTGGCGATCAATGCGGCACCGAGGGATGCGCGCAGAACGTGGGTCAGGGACATGAGGGCTCCGTGAAGGACAACGCCGATGCAGTTCGGGCGCAAAGGTTGACGGTGAATGGAAGTGGCAGCGCCGGGTGGATCGCGAAACTACTCGAGCTTCCACACGTAATCGACATCGAAGGTGCCACCTGCGGCCCGGCCGTTTTCGTCGGCGCCGGCGGTGAAACTGCATTCCTTGAGCTTGTCGAGCGCGACCCGGTCGAGCATGCGGTGCTCGCGCGTCGGGCCGGCTGAACGGGCCACCTCGGCTTGCGCCAGCCTGCCGTCGGCGCCGACGGTGAAACGAACGCGCGTGGTGCCCGTGGCTTCGGCGCGGCGGGCAGCGGCGGGGTAGTCGTCACTGCGCGGGGCGCAGGCCTGCACGTTGGCGATGGCCGGGCGAGCCGTCAGGCGCGGCGGCGCCGGCGGCGGCGGCGGCGCGGGAGGCGCAGGCGGCGCTGGCGGTGCATCCACCCGCGGCGGCGGCGCGATCGTCACCGGTGCCGGCGGCGGTTGCACCTGGGTCGTGGTGATCGTCGGGGCCAGGGTCGGCGGCGGCTGGATCTGCACCTCGGGCGGTGGCACGAAGGACGGCGGCGGCGGCGCGAACTTCGGCGGCGGCGGCAGGTTCTCTGGCGGCGGCGGCGGCGGCGGCTTGACCTCTTCGATGATCTTGGTCTCGATGGGCGCCTTGATCACTTCGACCATGCGCTGAGCCAGCCCGGTAATCATGGCCCAGCCCAGCAGCAGGTGCAGCAGCACGGCAATGCTGAGGCCGACCACATGCTTGCCCGCATTGCGCTCATTCTGGGCGTATTCCAATCGAGTCCTCCAGAGGCCGTGTGCGTTGGCCGGCACCGGTCACTGCGATCATTCGGGATCGAGACCGGGTGGGCCTCGTGCGGCTCTGACGGCTGCGAAGCGCGCGACTATAGCGCACGGGTCCGCCGGTTCCGATCGGGTCTGTCACCCTGAACCGGGGGTGGTGGCCGCCGTCGGCCCGGGCGAAAAAAAGGCCTTGGCAACCGCCGCGCGCTTGATCGGAGTCAGCCTGGGATGCTTCGCCGGCAACGGGTCTGCCGGTCACGCGCGCAAACGCCTCAAGCCGAGCCGGCGCAAGGCAAGGACAAGAAAAAGCGCACCATTTCGGCCGAGGCGTCCGGTCCGCTGGCATCGGTGTACGAGCCGCTTTCACTGCCGCCGGCCCATGCATGACCGGCACCGTGCACGGTCCAGGACTCGACGCGGGCGCGCCCCGCCGCATCGGCGTGCACCGTGCGGCTGTAGCTCCGGCCGCCCGGACGCGACCCGCGCTCCGTGCTGACGCGCATGGCCGCGCCTGCCTCGGCCGCCGAGTGGGCATTCCTGGCCTGCTGCACGATTCCGATGCCGTTGGACAGCTGGACGGTGTGGTCCCGGTCGCCGTGGAAGACGATGGTCGGCACCGCCTGCGCCATCTTGCTGAGCGTTGCGCCGTCTGCACCTGGCGCGGCTGGCAGGCCCGCAATCCCGCTGCGGCCCCCTTTCATGGCCGCCAGTGCAGAGGCGATGTCGTGTGCGCTGCGGTACGGCAACCCGGAATGCGCGCCCACGCCGGCGAACAGTTCCGGATAGGTCTCGCCGAGGATCACCGCCATCGCCGCGCCAGCCGACAGTCCGGCCACGAAGATGCGGCGCGTATCGACGCCGTGGCATGCGGCAACGTCGCGGACGATGCCGGCAATCAGCGAAGGCTCTCCGGAGTCACGCAGCTGGTCCTGCGCCTTGAACCAGTTCCAGCACTTCGATGGATTCGCACTGGTCGACTGCTCGG
>JBBQOR010000293.1:0-4270 GCA_038331055.1 Burkholderiales bacterium | reverse complement strand
GTACAAGACATCCGGCGCCTGCTGAAGGAAGGCTAGGCGCCTTCCCTGGCTGCATCAGGCGGTTTCCAGCGCCTTGCGCATCTTCTTCAACGCCGCCACTTCGATCTGCCGAATGCGCTCGGCGCTGACGCCGTATTCATCCGCCAAGTCGTGCAAAGTCATGCCGCCGGAGCTGTCGTCATTCACCTTCAGCCAGCGTTCTTCGACGATGCGGCGGCTGCGCTGATCCAAGCTATTCAAGGCCAGGCTGATGCCGTCACCCGCCAGCCAGTCGCGGCGGTGGGCTTCAATCACGCGGGTGGGCTCGGTTGACTCGTCTGCCAAGTAGGCTATCGGGGCGTAGCTTTCTTCACCGTCGTCGGTTTGCGGCTCCAACGCCACGTCGCCGCCGGACAAGCGCGTCTCCATTTCCAGCACATCTTCACGCTTGACGTTTAACTTGCTGGCCATTGCATCGGCCTCGCCCTGGGTCAGCGTGCTGCGGTGGGTGTCTGCGTTGGAGGCTTCGCCCTTCAGTCGCGCCTTCATCGAACGCAGGTTGAAGAACAGCTTGCGCTGCGCCTTGGTGGTCGCCACCTTGACCATGCGCCAGTTCTTCAGGATGTATTCGTGGATCTCGGCCTTGATCCAGTGCATCGCATAGCTGACCAGGCGCACACCCTGCTCGGGGTCGAAGCGCTTGACGGCCTTCATCAGGCCGACATTGCCTTCCTGGATCAGATCGCCCTGCGGCAGGCCGTAACCCAGATACTGGCGCGAGATCGACACCACCAGCCGCAGGTGCGACAGCACCAGCCGGCCGGCAGCCTGGATGTCGCCGCTCTGCTGAAGACGCCGCGCCAGCGAGACCTCTTCGTGCAGCGTCAGCATCGGCAGGCGGTTGACTGCGCTGACGTAAGCGTCCAGGTTGCCCAGCGAGGGCACCATCGACCAGGGGTCGCGCAGAGAAACGGCGTGGGCAGTGTTCATGTCGGTATGGGATAAACCCTGAGGTTTTGGGTACGAGATCATCTTAGCACTCGGTGCGCAAGAGTGCTGATCGCTGCAAACCATGCGATGGGCATGCAGAGTGATTTCTCACAACGCATCGTCAATGACGAAAGCTGGCGCTAACTTCCGTAGCGCCGGCGACCGATCGGACGCGCGCTTCACGGCAGTTCGAAGCCCCGTGCGGCCTGCAGGATTTCGCTCCAGCTCTCGCGGTCGAGCGGCAAGGCCAGCGCGTCGAGCGCCTCCTGCAGCCGCGCCAGATGCCGCGTGCCCACCACCGGATGTGGCCGCGACGGGTGGCGAAGGCCCCATGCGATGGCCAGCGTCGACGGCGTGGTGCCCAGCCGCGCCGACACCGTGCCCAGCACCCAGCGCACCCGCTGCGCGGCTGGCGAATCGTCGCCGCCCAGCAGCCGTCCGCCGGCCAGCGGCGACCACAGCATCGGTCGCCGGCCCAGTTGCAGCGCCTGGTCCAGGGTGCCGTCGAACAGCGGCGCGCTGTGCAATGGATGCAGTTCGATCTGGTTGCTGGCCAGTTTCGCGCCGTCAGGCAAGGCGGCATCGAGCAGCGAGAACTGCGTCGGCGAGAAATTGGAGACGCCGAAGGCGCGCACCTTGCCGGCGCGCTGAAGGGCCAGCAGGGCCTCAGCCACCTCGGCCGGGTCGAGCAGCGGGTCGGGGCGGTGCACCAGCAGCAGCTCGACGCGGTCGGTGCGCAGCGCCGCAAGCGACTGCTCGACGCTTGCGCGCAGGTAGGCCGCGCTGCTGTCGTAGTGCTTGATGCGCGCGGCACCGCGTTCGTGGCCGGGCGGGCGGATGCCGCACTTGGTGACCAGCTGCGAACGCTCGCGCAACGCGGGTGTCAGCGCTTCGCCGAACAGCGCCTCGACCGTCCAGCCGCCGTACAGGTCGGCCAGATCGAAGCTGCTGACGCCGCGGTCGATGCAGCCGGCAATCCAGTCGCGCCGCTGGCTTGCGCTCCAGCCCCACTCGTGCAGGCGCCAGGTGCCGGCGACCAGCGGCGACAGCACGGTCATGCCCCGCCGTCAGACGTTGAAGAGAAAGTTCATAACGTCACCGTCCTTGACCACGTACTCCTTGCCCTCGGAGCGCATGCGGCCGGCGTCCTTGGCGCCTTGTTCGCCCTTGTAGCCGACGTAGTCGTCGAAGGCGATGGTCTGCGCGCGGATGAAGCCGCGCTCGAAGTCGGTGTGGATCACGCCGGCCGCCTGCGGTGCGGTGTCGCCGATGTGGATGGTCCAGGCGCGCACTTCCTTCGGCCCGGCGGTGAAGTAGGTCTGCAGCCCCAGCAGCCCGAAGGCCGACCGGATCAGCCGGTTCAGCCCCGGTTCACTCTGCCCCATCTCGCCGAGGAAGATCGCCTTGTCCTCGTCGGACATGTCGGCCAGCTCGGCCTCGGTCTTCGCGCAGATGGCCACCACCGGCGCGTTCTGCCGCGCCGCCACCTCGCGCAAGCGGTCCAGGTAGGGGTTGTTCTCGAAGCCGTCCTCGGCCACGTTGCTGACGAACATCGCCGGTTTGGCGGTGATCAGGCACAGCGGCTTGAGCACCGCCAGCTCTTCCTTGCTGAAGCTGATGCTGCGCACCGGCCGCGCCTCGTTGAGTGCCGCCTCGCACTTCTTGAGCACGTCGACCAGCCGCTGCGCCTCTTTGTCCTGCCCGGCCTTGGCCGCCTTGGTGTAGCGCACCAGGCTCTTCTCCACGGTGCTCATGTCGGCCAGGCAGAGCTCGGTCTGGATGACCTCGATGTCGGACACCGGGTCGACGCGGCCGGCGACGTGGATCACGTTCTCGTCGTCGAAGCAGCGCACTACGTTGACGATGGCGTCGGTTTCGCGGATGTGGCTCAGGAACTGGTTGCCCAGGCCTTCGCCCTGGCTGGCGCCGGCCACCAGGCCGGCGATGTCGACGAACTCGACGATCGCAGGCACGATCTTCTCGGGCTTGGCGATGGACGCCAGTTGGCCCAGCCGGGCGTCGGGCAGTTCGACGATGCCGACGTTGGGCTCGATCGTGCAGAACGGGTAGTTTTCCGCCGCGATGCCCGCCTGGGTCAGCGCATTGAAGAGGGTGGACTTGCCGACGTTTGGCAGGCCCACGATGCCGCACTTCAGGCTCATCGGCAGCTTTCGGGAGTGAACGGGAAAGGAGCGCGATTCTATCGGGCCACCCCGGCGGCCTCGGCGGCGCGCATCGGTTCAAATCACGCCATGAACACCCCTGCACAACCGCGCTGCGACCACACCGAAGCCTGGGCCGCGCTGGCCGGGCACTTCCAGGCCCACGGCCGCGGGTTCGATCTGCGCGAAGCCTTCGCGCGTGCCCCGGGCCGCTTCGCCGCGCTGTCGTTCGAGGCGCCGGAGGTCTTTGCCGACCTGTCGAAGAACCTGCTCGATGCGGCCACGCTGCACTTCCTGCTCGATCTGGCGCACGAGTGCGCCTTGCCGGCCCGGCGCGATGCGATGCTCGCCGGCGCCATGGCCAACGTCACCGAAGGGCGGGCCGTGCTGCACACGGCGCTGCGCGCGCCGCGCGGCGCAGCGGCGCCGTTCAATGCGGAGGTCCATGCAGTGCTGGATGCCATGCTGGCCTACGCCGAGCGCGTGCGCGCCGACGCGCAGATCACCGACATCGTCAATATCGGCATCGGCGGCAGCGACCTGGGCCCGGCGATGGTGGTGCAGGCACTTGATGCATATGGCCAGCCCGGCCGGCGGCTGCATTTCGTGAGCAACGTCGATGGCCACGACATCGAGCCGCTGCTGGCGCGGCTGGACGCCCGGCACACGCTGTTCATCGTCGCCAGCAAGACCTTCACCACGCAGGAGACGATGGCCAACGCGCAGGCCGCGCGCCAGTGGTTCATCGCCCAGGGCGGCAGCGATATCGCGCGCCATTTCGCCGCCGCCACCACGAACGTCGAAGCCGCGGCGGCTTTCGGCATCAGCACCACCTTCGGCTTCTGGGACTGGGTCGGCGGGCGCTACTCACTCTGGAGCGCGATCGGGCTGCCGATCGCGATCGCCATCGGCCGCGCGGGCTTTCGCGAGTTGCTGGCCGGCGCGCACCAGATGGACCGCCACTTCGCCGAGACGCCGCTGGCGCGAAACCTGCCTGTGCTGATGGGTCTGATCGACATCTGGTACCGCAACTTTCACGGCTTCACGAGCCGCTGCATGGCGCCCTACCACCAGGGCCTGAAGCGTCTGCCGGCCTACCTGCAGCAGTTGGAAATGGAAAGCAACGGCAAGCGGGTCGA
>JBBQOR010000292.1:0-4273 GCA_038331055.1 Burkholderiales bacterium | reverse complement strand
AGCTTCTCGTCCTCATCCTCGCCCTCATCCTATCCCTTGCCCCGCTGACCGAGCACGCCCCATGCTGTTTCTGCTGTCCCCCGCCAAGACGCTCGACTACCAGACCGCCGTGCCCGCGCCGCTGGCGAAGAAGGCCACCGAGCCGCTGTTCATGGCCCGGGCGGCCGAGCTGATCGACACGCTGAAGACGAAGAAGCCGGCCGCGGTGGCCTCGCTGATGGGCCTGTCAGACGCGCTGGCGCAGCTCAACGTCGAGCGCTACGCCGCCTGGCAACGCCAGCCCGCGCCGCCGCAGGTGCGGCCGGCCGTGCTGGCCTTTGCCGGCGATGTTTACGGCGGCCTGGCCGCGCAGTCGCTGAAGACGGCCGACCTGGTCTGGGCGCAGGATCATCTGGTGATCCTGTCGGGCCTGTACGGCGCGCTGCGCCCGCTGGACCAGCTGCAGCCCTACCGGCTGGAGATGGGTACCGCGCTGCCCACCCGCCGCGGCAAGGACCTGTACGCCTTCTGGGGCGATACCGTGGCCGAGCACCTGAACGAAAGGCTGGCGGGCGAGCGCTCGCCGTGGGTCGTCAACCTGGCCTCGATCGAGTACGCCCGCGCCGCGCTGCGCCCGGCACTGCAGGCGCGCGTGGTCGACTGCGTGTTCGAAGATTGGAAGAGCGGCCAGTACAAGATCATCGGCTTCTTCGCCAAGCGCGCGCGCGGGCTGATGGCCCGCTACGCGGTGCAGCAGCGGGCGCGCAGCCCGAAGGCGCTGTTGGGCTTCGATGCCGAGGGTTACGCCTACGCCGCCGAAGTCTCTTCGCCCGACCGGCTGGTATTCCGCCGCCGCGTCTGAATCACGTCTGAGTCACGTCTGAGTCACGTCTGAGCCGCGCCTTCCTACAATTCGCCGATGGCCGAAACCACCCGCCAGACCGTCACCGAAGACCTGCGCCGCTGGATCGTGGCGCAGGCCGAGTCCGGCTGCAAACCCGAAGACGTGCTGGCCGCGATGCGTGCCAGCGGCTGGGAAGAAGACGTGGCGCTGCAGGCGCTGGAGCACACGCTGCAGCAGCATCTGGTGGGCGTGCGCGAGCGCAACCACCTGCCGCCGGGCATGCCGGTGCCCGAGCCCGACCTGGCCAGCGGCGCCGTCATGCTCTCGGCCGGCGACCGCCAGGTGCGCGTGGTATTCGCGTTGCGCGCCCCCCGCGTGGTGCTCTTCGGCAGCCTGCTGTCGGACGATGAGTGCGACGGCCTGATCGCCCAGGCGCGGCCGCGGCTGCTGCGCTCCGAGACCGTGGACAACGCCACCGGCGGCAGCGAAGTCAACGCCGCGCGCACCAGCGACGGCATGTTCTTCGAGCGCGGCGAATCCCCGTTGATCGACCTCATCGAGCGCCGCATCGCCGCGCTGCTGCGCTGGCCGCTGGTGCACGGCGAAGGGCTGCAGATCCTGCGCTACCGCCCCGGCGCCGAGTACAAGCCGCACCATGATTACTTCGACCCCGCCCAGCCCGGCATGGCCAAGGTGCTGTCGCGCGGCGGCCAGCGTGTGGCCACGCTGGTGATGTACCTCAACACCCCCACGCGCGGCGGCGCCACCACCTTCCCCGACGTGGCGCTCGAAGTCGCGCCTTTGAAGGGTCACGGCGTGTTCTTCAGCTACGACCGGCCGCACCCGGTGACGCGCACGCTGCACGGCGGCGCGCCGGTGCTCGAGGGCGAGAAGTGGGTGGCGACCAAGTGGCTGCGCGAGGGCGAGTTTAGCTGAGGTCTACAGCCAGGCGCCCTGCGGTCGATCTACAGCGCGCCCAGCTTTTGCAGTTCGGCCGAGGCCACGATGCGCACCCCCGGCCGCGCGTCGTCCAGCGCACGCAGCAGCCCGCGTGCCACCGCTGCCGCCTGGATCGGCCGCCAGGCCGCCGGCACCAGCGGGCCCAGCACGCTGCTCACCGCCAGGCCCACGCGTTCGCCCAGCCGCTCGGGCTGGCCCAGCGCGCCGCGGTCACCGGCCAGCAGCGAGGGCCGGGCGATCACCAGCGACGCGAAGCCCAGCGCGCCCAGCGCCGCCTCGGCTTCGCCCTTGACGCGGCTGTAGAAGTTGGACGAGGCGGCATCCGCACCGAGTGCGCTGACGACGCCCAGCCGCGTCGCACCCGCCGCCTTGGCCGCCCGCGCGAAGGCCAGCACGGCGTCGAAGTCCACCGCACGAAAGGCCGCCTGCGAGCCCGCCACCTTGATGGTGGTGCCCAGCGCGCAAACCGCCGCGTCGGCCGCGGGCAGCGCCGGCAGCCGCGCGTAATCGACCACCAGTTCATACGCACCGGCGGTTGGGGGCGCGGCACCGGCGCGGCGCACCAGCGCGTGCACCGTGTCGCCGCGTTGGCAAAGGGCGCGCAGCAGCTCGCGCCCGACCAGCCCGGTGGCACCGGCCAGCAGCACGCGGCAGGGCATCACAAGCGCTCCTCGCGGAAGAAGCCCAGCTTCTCTTGCGCCACGCGGTCGGAGTAGCTGAACAGCGCCAGCGTGCTGCGCGCATGCAGCGTGTGGGCGGTCCAGCCGGGCACCACCACCACGTCGTGCGGCTGCAGGCTCAGGCGGGTGTCACCCGCACGCAGCTCGCCTTCGCCCTCCACCACGATGTGCACCGTGGCGTCGGTGCTGCGGGTGGGCCGCGTCTCGAAGCCGGCCGGCAGCAGCCGCACCATCGTCGCCATGGTCGGCATTGCCCAGCCGCCATCGGCCGGGTTGACGTAGCGCATCAGGTGGCCGCTGTGCGGGTCGGGCGCGCCCGCGCCCGCCAGCGCCTGCAGCGCTTCGCGCGTGCGTGCCCAGGGGTAGTTGAAGACCGGCGAGTTCAGGCTGCCGGCCTTCCAGCCCACCGGCAGCAGCCCGCTGCCGTAGCGCGCCAGCGAGTCGCCGGCCGGGCGGCTCAGCGCGGCCTCGGCGCGGCCGTGGTCCTCGCGAAAGCCGGCGTTGAAGAAGGCCAGCATCGGGATATCGAGCCCGTCCAGCCAGACCATCGGTGCACCGCCCGAAGCACCTGCCGCGCCATCGTGGCCGTGGTGATGCCAGGTCCACGACGGCGTGATGACGAAGTCGCCCGGTGCCATCAGCGTCTTCTCGCCGTCCACCGCCGTGTAGGCCCCTGCGCCCTCGACGACGAAGCGCAGCGCGCTCTGCGTATGCCGGTGCGCCGGCGCCACCTCGCCCGGCATGATCAGCTGCAGCCCGGCGTACAGCGAGGTCGTGATCTGCGAGCTGCCCGGCAGCGCCGGGTTCTCCAGGATCAGCACGCGGCGTTCGGCCTCGGCGGCGCTGATCTGCCGCGCCGACTCCATCAGGTGCGGGCGCAGTTCGGTGTAGCGCCAGCGGTGCGCCTGCAGCGCAGCCGGGGGCGTGGCCGGCACCAGAGTCTTCAGCCGCGTCCACAGCGGCGCCAGGTGCAGCGGCGCAATGCGCTCGTAGTAGGCGGCGCGCTGGGTCTCGGTCGGGCTGAGGTCGTTGGCGGTCATGCGGCGTTCCCTTGGCGATGGCGACGTCAGCGTAGCCCAATTCGGCGCCGATGGCCCGCCCTGTGTCCGCCCTGTGCTCGTCCTTTGCTCGCCCTTTGCTCGCCCTGTGCTCGCCCTGTGCTCGCCCTGCGCCAGCACTCGACTGTGGCGGACCACTGGGCGCGACCTAAACTCCGGCCCGCGATGCACGCCTCACAGAACGAACTCATCACCCGCGTCGGCCCCGGCACGCCCTGCGGTGGACTGCTGCGCCGCTACTGGCAGCCGGTGGCGCTGCTCGACGAGTTCGACCCGGTGCTCGACCCGGCGATGCGCGATCGCCCGCTGAAGGCGCTGCGTGTGCTGGGGCAGGACCTGGTGCTGTTCCGCGACGCCAGCGGCCGCTTCGGGCTGCTCGACCGCGACTGCCCGCACCGCGGTGCCGACCTGAAGTTCGCGCGCCACGAGGGCGACGGCATCCGCTGCCCCTTCCACGGCTGGAAGTTCGACGCCGCTGGCCGTTGCCTGGAGACGCCCGCCGAGCCCGCCGGCTCCACGCTGTGCCAGCGCGTGCGCCAGCGCAGCTACCCGGTGCTTGTGCAGTCGGGTGCGGTCTTCGCCTACATAGGGCCCGCGTGCTGCACGACGCCTGCGCTGCCGGCTTTCGATGCCGTCAGCGCGCCGGCCCCGCACGCCTTTGCCTTAACGGGCCGGTGGCACTGCTACTGGCTGCAGGCCTTCGAGGTGGGCATCGACCCGGCGCATCCTTCTTTCCTGCACCGTTACCTGGC
>JBBQOR010000291.1:0-4277 GCA_038331055.1 Burkholderiales bacterium | reverse complement strand
CCTTCAAGCCGCTGCTGCTGGCGCTGCAGCAACTGCAGCGCCAACCCGCCGAACGCATGCGCATCCGCACCGCGCTGGTCACCGCGCGCAGCGCGCCGGCGCACGAGCGCGCCATCCGCACGCTGATGGACTGGGCGATCGAGGTGGATGAGGCGATGTTCCTCGGCGGCCTGCCCAAGGGCGAGTTCCTGCGCGAGTTCGAGCCCGACTTCTTCTTCGACGACCAGACCGGCCATGTCGAACACGCCGCCGGTCACGTGCCCTCGGGGCATGTGGCGGCCGGGGTGGCGAACCCTTGAACGACGGACCTGACGGCTCAGCGTTTGTCGTCGCGACCGGGCCGGTCGTCTTCGTCCCCAAGACCGCGCATTGCGCGGCGCAGAAAAGTCATCTGCTCATCGACATCACGACAGGTCTGGCACAGCACCAGATCCAGGCGCAGGCGGGCGCGCTCGGCATTCGGCAGATCGCGGTCGCGGCCACATGAACACCAAGACCCTCACCGTGGCCCTGTTCGCCGCCTTCACCGCCTTCACCACTTCGGCTGCCCATGCCGGCGAAGCCACCTACGACTACCCGGCGGCCTACACCAGCAGCGTCTCGCGCGCCGAGGTGCGGCAAGCCGCCATCGACGCCCGCGCCAACGACCAGGTCGACCACGGCGAGATGAGCTTCGTCGCCGAGGCTGTGGGGGCCGAGCTGACCCGTGCCCAGGTGCGTGCCGAGACGCTGGAAGCGATCCGCGTCGGGGCCATCAGCCGCGGCGAGCAGAACTTCACGCCGACCGAAGCGCAGCTGCAAAGCATCCAGCAAGCCGGACTGCGCGCCCTCGCCCTGCCGATGGCCTCGCTCTGATCGAAAACCGCGGTTGAACCCGCCCACCTCGGGAGGCGGCGCTGCGGCGCCGCCTCTTTGCTTTCTGATGACGGCCCGCATACACGAGATCGCTCTCGCCATCTGACCGTCGCGAGCTGCGTGCAGCAGCGCACCGACAGCGCACCGACAGCCCACTGGGAGTCTGTCAACCTGCTCTCGTGAAAGTGGGCATGTTGCCTTTGCTTGGAGAAAGACCATGAAGCATTCCATCCTTCTGCGCCTTTGTACCTTGGCATGTAGCGTCGCACTCGCCCAGGCGCCTGCCGGTGTCGTGAAGAAGCCGTCGGCAGAAAGCGACCCGGTCGCTGCCACCGGCACGGCCGGTGAGCAGGCGCAAAGGAACGTCCAGGACAGGAAAGCCGAGTACGGCAGCATGCCGATGGCAGCTGGCATGGGCGGCATGGGCGGCATGGGCAGCATGGGCCCGTCGGGCATGGGCATGAATTCGGGCAACGACATGAGATCCATGGACACCAACCGCGATGGCATGGTGTCGAAGAGGGAATGGCAGAACCACTACAACACGATGTGGACGCGGATGAAGCCAAGGAACGGCAACCTCTCGATTTCCGAGATGGAAGGCAAGGCACACGGCGGGCCGAACTGATCCCTTTGCCTTTGTTTGGTTTGCACTGAGACACGGTGATCCGAGCTGCGGCCCGTGTGGCTCGATCCCTCAGCAGTAGAAGCGCTGCGTGAGCGGCGCGCTGAGATCCAGCCAGGTCAGGAAGTGGAAGGTACGGAGTTTTTCGTGGATCGCCGGCGGGCAACAGAACCCGGCGACCGCCGCCAGATGGGAGGCCATCGGCGCCGCGGCGAAGCGCCTGCACGGGTGATGTAAGTTCAGCTCTGACCACACGACCAAGCGCCATGCCAGCCCCTCGTCAGCTCTGCCCGGAGCCTTTCGTTGGTGCATCGCGCGAGGCCTGATACGGGACTCGCGCGTGCGTCCCGTCCGGCGGCCAGATCTCGGTGCTGCGCAACGGAGAGCCGGGCGGCCCGCAAATCATCTTCGTGCACGGCACGCCAGGCTCGGCCGACGGGTGGCTGGACTATCTCGTGCAGCCGCCTGCGGGCACCGAGGTGCTGGCGCTGGACCGCCCGGGCTTCGGCCAGAGCGGGCCTCCAGGGCCGGTGGTCTCGCTCGCTGCACAGGCCGCCGCCGTGGTGGCCTTGCTGCCAACGGACAACCGCCGCACCGTGCTGGTCGGCCACTCGCTGGGAGGCGCGGTGGTCGCGCAGGTGGCTGCGGAGCAGCCTGAGCGCGTTCACGCGCTGGTGCTGCTGGCCTCATCGCTGGACCCGGCACAGGAGTCGGTACTGGCGGTGCAGCGCGTGGCGGAGTGGCCGCCGGTGCGCGCACTGCTGCCGCGCGCACTGCGCAACGCCAACGCCGAGTTGATGGCCTTCGAGGCCGAGCTGCGCGCGCTCGCGCCGCTGTTGCCGCGCATCCGCGCCGCGGTGCTGATCGTGCACGGCATGCAGGACCAGCTGGTGCCTGCCGCCAACGTGCCCTACATGCAGGCCGGGCTGACGGGCGCGCGCTGCGTGCACACGGTGATGCTCGAAGGGCTCAACCACTTCCTCCCCTGGAACAGCGAAGCCTCGGTGCGCGGAGCACTGCGTCGCGCGCTGGGGGACACATGCTGAGTGCCTTGCACGACATGCTGGGGGCCGTGCGGGCGATCCTCGAGCACGGCATGGCGTCGCCCTGGGTGATCGCGCTCGTGCTGGCGGCCACCACGCTGCTGCTGGAAGACCTGGCCATCGCCGCCGGTGTGGCGTTGGCGGCGCAGGGAATGATCTCCTGGGAGTTGTCGTTCGCTGCAGTGGCCGGCGGCATCGCGCTGGGCGACCTGGGCCTGTACGCGATGGGCGCCGGCTCGCGCAGGCTGCCCTGGCTGCGTCGGCGGCTGCCGCCCGCACGCCAACAGTGGGCGCGTGATCAGTTGGTGCGGCGGCTCGGCAGCGCGGTGCTGCTGGCGCGCGTGATCCCCGGGCTGCGGCTCGTGACCTATACCGCCTGCGGCGTATTGCGCGTTCCGCTGGCGCCGTTCTGCGCCTGGGTCGTGGCGGCGGTCTTGCTGTGGACGGCAAGCCTGTACGCACTGAGCCTGGCCATCGGCCGCGCGCTGGCCCCCTGGCGCCCGGCAGCGCGGCCACACCAGGGCATGCCGCCGCTGCAGACCGACGGCCCGACGCTCAGCCGCTACGAGTTCTGGCCGATGTGGCGCTTCTATCCGCCGGTGGCGCTTTATGCCCTGTGGCTGATGCTGCGCCACCGGGGTGTGCTGCTGCCGACGGTGGCCAATCCGTCGTTCCCGGGCGGCGGCTTCTCGGGCGAATCCAAGGCAGCCATCCTGACGCTCGCGCGGCAGCATCAGGGTGACTGGGTGGCGCCGTTCGTCACGATCGAACGCCCGGCGGGCCAGGCGAGCGGAGCCGGCTTGACGGCCGAACTGGTCGCTGCCCAACGCACCATGACCGCCGCCGGCCTGGCGCTGCCGGTGGTCGCCAAACCCGACCTGGGCTGCCGCGGCGCCGGTGTCAGGCTGATCCGCAGCGACGACGACCTGCGCAGCTACATCGAGGCCTTCCCGGCCGGTGCGCGCTTCCTTCTGCAGCGGCTGGTGGCACTCGAAGGCGAGGCCGGCATCTTCTATTGCCGCCAGCCGGGCCAGGCGAAGGGGCGCATCGTCTCGGTGACGCTGAAGTACTTCCCCTATGTGACGGGCGATGGGCAGCGCACGCTGCGCCAGTTGATCCTGGACGACCCGCGCGCCGGCCGTGTGCCGCACCTGTACCTGCGCCGGCACGGCGCGCGGCTCGACACCGTGCCGGCGGCCGGCGAGCCGGTGCGGCTGGCCTTCGCCGGCAGCCACAGCCGCGGCGCCATCTTCCGCGACGGCACGGCGCTGGTCACGCCGGCCATGGAAGCCCGCTTCGAAGCCTTGTCCAGCGCGCTGCCCGAGTTCCATTTCGGCCGCTACGACATCCGCTTCGCCGACTTCGCCCAGGTGCAGCGCGGCGAGGGCTTCACGATCGTCGAGATCAACGGCGCCGGCGCCGAGAGCACGCACATCTGGGACGCGCGCACGCCGCTGCTCAAGGCCTGGGCCGACCTGATGCGCCAATACCGCTGGCTGTTCGAGATCGGCGCGGCCAACCGCGCGCGCGGCCACCGGCCGCTGTCGCTGAGGCAGTTCGTGCGTGACTGGTGGCGCGAGAAGCAACTCACGCCGCGCTACCCGGCCACCGACTGATTGGGTCGAAGTGCGGTGGCCGTAATGAGGCGACAGCGAGTCCGACTATCGGTCATCGGCCTCTCACACCTCACCGGAGCACAACGACACGACATCGACTCGCCGGAGACGATCCACATCTTCCAGGGCAAGCTGGAC
>JBBQOR010000290.1:0-4280 GCA_038331055.1 Burkholderiales bacterium | reverse complement strand
CGTACTGCTGCTTCAGGTCGACCAGGTAGGTGGTGACAGCGTTCAGCCGCTCCGCCAGGCCGATGGCCAGCAAGCGCGTGATGTCGGGGTGGTGGGCCAGCAGCGCGCGTCCATCGGCGGCGTAGCGCAGCACGGACGGCTCCATCGTCGTCACCGTCGCGCCGTAAGGCCCGCCGAGCAGCACCGAGATCTCGCCGACCAGCGCGCCACCCTGGCGGACGGTGTTGAAGACCACGCCCGCGCGCGACACCTGCAACGCACCCGACACCAGCACCCAGATCGAGCCGCCCGCTTCGCCCTCGCGCACCACCACCTGACCGGCATCGATCTCGACGGCCGGCAGATGCGCAGACAGGTTGAGCATGTCGTCCATGCGCGCAACTGTAAGCGAGCGGCCTGCAGGGCTTGGCCAACCTGTACCAAATCTGAGGCTGGGTCTTTCACCGTGACGGAAGCGCCGCCGCCAGGCGTTGCTGCAGGCCGGCCTGCAGCATCAGATGGTCCAGCCAGACGCGATATCCGGCGTCGCTGGGGTGCAGACCATCCTTCGCATTCAGCTCTCGCTGGCGTGCAAACGGGTCGTTCTCGCGCTCCTCGAACAGACTGACATAGACGGCACCGGTTTGCGCTGCACTGGCCCGAACGTGCGCGTGGAGCTGCCGCGAGCGCTGCGTCATCCACCACGACACCGGCGGAAAGAAGAACGGCGCGTTGCCGACATTGCCGGCGGGCATCAGCACCACGAGCGGCGCATGCTGGCGCGCCAGAGCAGTGACGCGCTGGATGTCAAGGCCCACCGCGTCCATGTCGCGCAGCCGGATCACGTCGTTGCCGCCCGCCTGCACCAAGACCATGTCGAACTGCGGTGCCCCGGCCAGTTGCGTCAGCAGGTCCGCGAACCTGGCACCGTCCTGGGCGCGGTTCTCGATCGACAGGCGCGGGAAACGCGCCGCCAGCAGCCCGGCCAAGCTGGCCGATGGCGCACTGGAACCGGTACCGACCGCCGTACTGTCGCCCACCACCAGCAAGCGAAGCGCGGGTGCCGGCGGCGTGGCCTGCAGCGCTTCGCTGCGCCGCGCAAGCTCGGCCGACTGCGTGATGCGCCAGACCGCGCAGCCCGAGATCGACACCAGCACCAGCGCCGAGGCCGCCAGCAGCAGTGGAGTTTTCTTCATGCCTACCTCCTGGTCAGACCGGCCCTGGGCACGTCGTCACGCGGATCGTGCCGCAATCTCAACCGATCATCATGCGCTCGCATGGCAAGGGGCGTTCCCGCCTGCCGACCTGTACCTGCAGCATTGAAGGCCGGCGCCGCTCAGGCCGGTGCCATCCGCACGCACAGGCCGGGGATCGGCCGCCGCTGGTCGTGGCGCAGCGTGTCGCGCCGCAGCGCCTCGACCACGAAGCCGTGCACCGCCGCCAGACCGCGCATATAGGCTTCCGAGTGCGCGTAGCGCGAACTGGCACGCAACTCGAGCTCACGCCCGGCCTCGGCCTCTTCGAGTGAGAAGGCGAACACGCCGCCCGGCGCCAGCGTGGCGGCAACGGCGGCGAAGACCGGGCCGAGCGCGCCGATGTAGACAAAGACATCGGCCGCCACCACCAGATCCCAGCGCTGGCCGCGCTGCGCTGCGGCCTGCATGAACTCCACCACATCGCCATGCGCGAGCTCACGGTACAGCCCCAGCGCGCGCGCCTTCTCGAGCATCAGCGAGGACAGGTCCACGCCGTCCAGCACGTCGACGACGGGCTCGAGCAGCGGGCCCATCAGCCCGGTGCCGCAGCCGAGGTCGAGCGCGCGCGCAAATCGCCGCCCGGCCGGCAGTTGCGCTGCCAGCACCGACGGTGTGCGGTAGCCCAGCACCTGCGTCAGATGCGCGTCGAAACCTTCGGCATAACTGTCGAACAGGCCCTCGACATAGTGCCGCGGCGCGGCCTGCGGGGCAGCCTCATCGTGCGCGCCTTGCACCGACGCCAGGTAGTAGCCGTTGAGCTCGGCGTCGCCGCCATGCGCCAGTGCCTGGCGGAAGCAGTCTGCGGCTTCGGGCAGGCGCTGCATGTCCTTCAGGATCGCGCCGCGCTGGCTCCAGGCCAGCGCGCTGGTGGCATCGACTTGCAACGCGCGCTCGAACGAGGCCAGCGCATCGGCCGGGCGCTCCAGCGCCTGCAACGTCAGCCCGCGGCGCAGCCAGCTCTCCAGATGCCCGGGCCGCCCGGCCAGCAGCGCGTCAAGCTCCGCCAGCACCTCGGCATGCCGGCCCAGCGCCGACAGCGGCGTGGTGCGCTGAAAGCGTGCGGCGGCATTGTTGGGTTCCAGCGCCAGCGCGCGGTCGTAGGCCGCGAGGGCTTCTGCCGCGCGCCCGAGCAGCGCCAGCGCCTCGCCGCGATGACACCAGGCGTCAGGCGCGCGCTCGTCCTGCGCCAGCGACTGGTCGAGCATCGGCAGCGCTTCGGCCGGGCGGCCCAGGCGGATGCGCACCGCCGCCAGGTTGGCCAGGGTCGACGGCCGGCCAGGCAAGGCCGCCAGCGAGGCGACGAAGGCGCTGTCGGCCTCTTCCAGCCGGCCGGCGCCGAAGGCGGCCACACCCTGCATGAAGGCCTGGCGCGCAAGGTCGAACGGTGTCTGCATGCCGCACTCTAGCGTGCGTCGGTGGTAGGGTGACGGCCCCGTCTGCCTGGCTAGAAACACCGATGAGCCGAAGCCTTGCCCTGCTGTGGGCGCTGCGCCGCGCCACCCTCCTCACGTTGCTGCTGCCGCTGCTGCATCCTCTGGCCAGCACCGCGCAGCCGCTGCCGCCGCTGCCGCCGCTGCCCGCGCTGCCCCCGCTGCCCCAACGCGTGGTGGCGCCCACCGACCAGGCCGAGTTCCGCCGGCTGGTGCTGGACAACGGCCTGCGCGTGCTGCTCAGCAGCGACCCGCGCTTCAACAAGTCCGCCGCCGCGCTGGTGGTCGACGTGGGCCAGATCGACGACCCGCTCGACACCGAAGGCATGGCGCACTTCCTCGAACACATGCTGTTCCTGGGCACCGCCAAGTACCCCGACGAAGGCGAGTACCGCCGCTTCATGCAGGCCAACGGTGGCACCAACAACGCCTACACGGCCAGCGACCACACCAACTACAGCTTCGACGTGCGGCATGAAGCCCTGGCGCAGGCGCTGGACCGCTTCGCGCAGTTCTTCATCGCGC
The DNA here is from genome assembly GCA_038331055.1 of Burkholderiales bacterium. GTDB lineage: Bacteria > Pseudomonadota > Gammaproteobacteria > Burkholderiales > Burkholderiaceae_C > Rubrivivax. Next base: position 1,090 of record JBBQOR010000290.1, on the reverse strand, counting down.
CAAGCTTCAACCCGGCTTTCGTGGCGCGCGAAGTCAACGCCGTGCACAACGAGGCCATGCGCCACCTGCAGAACGACTTCCGCCGCGACTGGAGCGTGCGGCGCGAGCTCTACCTGCCGGGCAGCGGCGAGAGCAAATTTTCCACCGGCAACAAGGACACGCTGGCGCGCGCCACGCCGCAGGCCGTGCGCGCCTTCTACGAGCAGCACTACAGCGCCCACCGCATGGCGCTGGCAATCACCGGCCGCGCGTCGCTGGATGAGCTGGAGCGCCTGGCGCGACAGCACTTCAGCGCGGTGCCGCGGCGCGAGGTGAGCAAGGCCCCGCACGAGCCGAGCTTCCAGCCGCGCAAGGCTGCGCTGAGGATGGCCTTCGTCGAGCCGGCGCGTGAACTGCGCCAACTGAATCTGGAATTCGTCGTGCCGGCCACACGGCCGATGTTCGCCTCGCGCTCGGACACCCTGCTCGACGCGCTGCTCGAACGAGGCGGCCCCGGCGGCTTGCAGCAGCGGCTCAAGGACGAGGGGTTGGCCAACGCCGTCGGCTCTTCGATCTGGGAACGCACGCCCCAGTACGGCTCGCTGCGGCTGACCATCGACCTCACGCCCGACGGCGAACGTGAACACCAGCGCGTGCTCGGGCTGGTGTTCAGCTACCTCGACTTCCTGCGCCGCGCGCCCTTTCCGCAGGCGCTGTTCGACGACAGCGCCCGCGTCGGCGCGCTGAAGGAGACCTTTGCCGACCGCGGCGAGGGCCGGCCCCTGGCGATCCAGCTGGCCAACCAGGCGCTGTTCTATCCGCTGGAGGTGGCCGAACGCGCCCGCAGCGCCTGGGGCGCACCCGACGAAGCCGCCTACCGCCGGCTGCTGGAGATGCTGCGGCCGGACAACCTGCTGGTCACGCTGATGGCGCGCGGCCTGCCGATCGAGCGCAAGGACCGCATCTACGGCGTGGGCTACGCCTACCGCGAGGACGCCGGTGCCGCCTATGCGGCGCTGCTGCAGCCGCGCACGGACAACGGCTTCGCACTGCCGGCCCCCAACCGCTTCATGCCCGCGGCCACGCCGCTGCTGCCCGAGCGTGCGCAGGC
>JBBQOR010000289.1:0-4283 GCA_038331055.1 Burkholderiales bacterium | reverse complement strand
GGTGCTCGGCGTGAACTCCGGCGACTATGACGCCGCGCACGTGGCTAGCGACGTGTTCGACCGTATGGCCGACCGCGGGCAGATCAAGGCAGCCGACTTCCGCGTCATCTACCGCAGCCAGATCTTCCCGACCTCGTCTTTCGCCTATGCCCACGACCTGCAGCCGGCCCTGGCGCAGCAGCTGGTCAAGTGCTTCGTCGACTTCCGCTTCCCCGATGCGATGAAGAAGGACTTCGATGGTGTCGACCGCTTCGTGCCGGTCTCGTACCAGAAGGAATGGGCCGTGGTGCGCGAGGTCGACAAGGTGGCCGCCGAGCAGCAGAAGAAGTGACCGCGCGCATCGAGCTGCGCGGCCTCTCCCACGCGTATGTGCCGGGCAAGCCGGTGCTGCGCGATGTGAACCTGAGTTTCGAAGGCGCTGCGCTGACGGCGGTCATCGGCCCCAGCGGCACCGGCAAGAGCACGCTGATCCGCTGCATCAACCGCCTGGTCGAACCCTCGGCCGGCGCCATCTTGCTCGACGGCGTCGACCTCACCGGCCTGCGCGGCAACGCATTGCGGCAGGCTCGTTCGCGCATCGGCATGGTGTTCCAGGAATACAACCTGGTCGAACGCCTGAGCGTGATGGAAAACCTGCTGACCGGTGTGCTCGGCCGCACCAGCGCCTTCAATGCCTGGCGCCGCCGCTTCCAGCCGGCCGACCTGCAGCGCGCCTGGGGCCTTTTGCAGCGCGTGGGGCTGCAGGACTTCGCCAACGCGCGGGCTGACTCGCTGTCGGGCGGCCAGCGTCAGCGCGTGGGCATCTCGCGGGCCGTGATGCAGAAACCGGCCGTGTTGCTGGCCGATGAACCCACCAGTTCGCTGGACCCCAAGACCTCGGTCGAGATCATGGAGCTGCTCAAGGGCGTGGCTCAGCAAGAGGCCATTCCGGCGATCGTCAACATGCACGACGTTGAACTGGCGCGGCGCTTTGCCGACCGCATCGTCGGCATGAGCGGCGGGGCGGTGGTCTACGACGGCGACGGCACGGGCCTGAACGACGCGGTCCTGAAGTCGATCTATGGGGGCGAGTCCTGGCTGAGCTGAGCCCCAAGGCAGCGCGCCCCCCTTCACCGGGCAGCGCCGTGCCGGCGCATGTGCGGCCGTTCACGATGTCGCTGGCCGAGCGCATCGGCTGGATCGCGCTGGCTGTTCTCGCGGCCTGGGCCGCCAGCCGGATCGACCCCTCGTGGGCGCGTTTCGTGACCGGGCTGGACAACGCGGCGAAGTTCTTCGACCGCATGTTTCCGCCGATCTTCTCGCCGCAGAAAGAGCTGGTGAAGGGGCTGATCGAGAGCCTGCAGATTGCGGTGCTGTCCACTGCGCTCGGCCTGGTGTTGTCACTGCCGCTGGGGCTCCTGGCGGCGCGCAACCTGATGCCCGGCTGGGTGTCGTGGGCGGCTCGGTTCGTCATCACGGTGTGCCGAACCTTCCACCCGGTGATCGTGGCCATCGTGTTCGTCAAGGCCGTGGGCTTCGGCGCGCTGGCCGGCGTGCTCGCGCTCACCGTGGCCAGCATCGGCTTCGTCGGCAAACTCTTCGCCGAGGCGATCGAAGAAGTGTCGATGAAGCCCATCGAGGCGGTGCGCGCCACCGGCGCCTCCTTCACCAACGTGCTGGTGTTCGCCGTCGTGCCCCAGGTGATGTACCGCTTCATCGGCTTCATGGCCTATCTGGCGGACTCCAACCTGCGCAACTCGGCCATCGTGGGTCTGGTGGGCGCGGGTGGCATCGGGGGCACCTTGTTCGCGGCCTTCCAGCGCTACGACTACGACTTCGTGTTCGGCATCGTGCTGTGCATCATCGGTCTGATCCTGGTCGGCGAAGGCCTGCAGCTGGCGGTGAAGAAGGTGTTCCGCCAGTGAGGGGCCGACGTCCATGAACACCGTGGCCCGCCCACCCCCGGCCACCGCGCCGCGCGAGTGGCAGCGCTTCACGCCCAGCGAGCGCCTGGCCCGCTTTGCCGTCTACTTCCTTTGCGTGGCCGCCATCGCCACCTCGCTGCGGACGCTGGACGTGATCCCCGAGTTCCTCTGGGACGCGCCAGCGCAGGTGAAGGACCTGTTCGTTCGCATGTGGCCGGTGGACTGGCCGTTCTATGCGACGCCGCGCAACATCGGCGCACAAACGGTACACGCCGCGCTCATCGACACCCTGGCCATCGCGTTGCTGGGCACCCTGTTCGGACTGCTGCTGGCCGTGCCGGTGGGTTTTCTGGCCGCGCGCAACATCATGCGGTGGACCTTCGTGAACTGGCTCGCGCGCTTTGTGCTGGTGGCCACGCGCTCGATCTCCACCCTGCTGTGGGCGCTGTTCTTCGTCGCGGTGTTCGGGCCCGGGGCGCTGGCCGGCACCTGCGCGATCGCCTTTCGCTCGATCGGCTTTGTCGGCAAGTTGCTCGGCGAAGCGCTGGAAGAAGCCGACCCCGGGCCCATCGAGGCGCTGACGGCGGCCGGGGCCTCGTGGAGCAGCCGTGTGCTCTACGGCTACTGGCCGCAGATCAAGCCGGCCTTCGTCGGCATCGCGATGTTCCGCTGGGACATCAATGTGCGCGAGTCCTCGGTGCTGGGCCTGGTCGGCGCCGGCGGCATCGGCATGGCGATGAACGCGGCGATCGACACCTTCGAGTGGCAGCGCGTATCGCTGATCCTGCTCGTGATCTTCGCCGTGGTGGTGGTGTCCGAGGTCGCCGTCACGCAGTTGCGCAAGCGGGTGATCTGAGGCGGCAGTCGGCGCTCAGGCGCCGGTCAGCCGCCGGCACCCCGCCCGCGCCTAGATGCAGCGCCCGCCGTCGACTTCCATGCACACGCCGGTAATCATGCCGGCCTCGTCGCTGCACAAGAAGCACGCGGCGTTGCCCAGGTCCTCGGGCGTCGAGAAGCGGCCGATCGGGATGCTGGACAGGAAGCGCGCTCGCACCTCGGGCGTGTCCTCGCCCATGAAGGTCTTGAGCAGCGGTGTCTCGCCGGCCACCGGGTTGAGCGCGTTGACGCGGATGCCGAACGGCGCCAACTCCACAGCGCAGGCGCGAGTGGCGGTGATGACCCAGCCCTTGCTGGCGTTGTACCAGGCAAGTCTTGGCCGCGGGCTCACGCCGGCCGTGCTGGCCATGTTGAGCACCACGCCGCGGATGCCGCCGGGGCCTTTTTCGCGCGCCTTGAAGCGCGGCACCACCTCGCGCATCGCCAGGTAGATGGCCTTCATGTTCACCGCCGTGATGCGGTCGAACTCGTCCTCGGCCAGCTCTTCCAGCGGCTGCGGTGTGTGGCCTATGCCGGCGTTGTTGACCAGGATGTCCAGGCGGCCGAAGTGCAGCTCGGCCGTTTCGAGCATCGTGCGCACGTCGCCGGCGTCGCTGACATCGGCGCGCACCGCGCGTGCATGCCCGCCGGCGGCGGCGGCCACGCGCTGCGCTGCCTGCAGGTCACGGTCGGCGACGACCACCTGCGCGCCTTCGGCGATGAACTTGTGCACGATGCCTTCGCCGAAGCCCGAGCCGCCGCCGGTGACGACCGCCACCTTGTCCTTGAGTCTCATGGCCTGTGGTTCCTTTTCAGTCGTGGCGCAGGGCCACCGTTTTCAGCGTCGAGAAGCCGTACAGCGCCTCGAAGCCCTTCTCGCGCCCGTGGCCCGAGCGTTTGACGCCGCCGAACGGCAGCTCGATGCCGCCGCCCGCGCCGTAGTTGTTGATGAACACCTGTCCGCACTTCAGGCCGCGCGCCATGCGCATCGCGCGGCTGCCGTCGCGTGTCCAGACGCCCGCCACCAGGCCGTAGTCGGTGCCGTTGGCGATGCGCAGCGCCTGGGCCTCATCATCGAACATCGTGACCGCCTGCACCGGGCCGAAGATCTCTTCCTGCGCCAGCCGGTGCGCGGCGGGCACGCCGGCCAGCAGCGTTGGCGCCACATAGAAGCCGCCGGCCGGCAGCCCCGTCGGCAGCGTGCTTTGCGCCGCCACGCGCAGGCCGGCGTCGGCCGCTTCGCTGTCGGCCAAGCTCAGAAAGCCCCGCACGATGTCGCGCTGGCGCGCCGAGATCAGCGGTCCGACTTCGACGCCGGCCTCGCGTGGATGGCCGACCTTGAGGCTCGCGGCCGCGAGCGAGAGATCGGCGACGAGCCGGTCGTGGATCTTGGCGCCGGCATAGACGCGGCAGGCGGCCGTGCAATCCTGACCAGCGTTGTAGTAGCCAAAGGCCCGCAGGCCGGCGACGACCTCGCCGACGTCGGCGTCGTCGAACACGATC
>JBBQOR010000288.1:0-4290 GCA_038331055.1 Burkholderiales bacterium | reverse complement strand
CGCATGGGCTCGATGCCGGCGCCGAAGTACACGCGCGTGGTCTCGTAGTCGGCCAGCAGCGCGGGCGACCACAGCGTGCGTGCACCGGGCAGCGCGTGCGCACGCACCTCGCCCAACATGCCGACGAACCACAGGTTGGCCTGGGCGTGCGGCATGTTCCAGCGCCGCAACAGCCGCGTGTAGGTGAGCGCCGTGTACTCGCGCTCATGCTCCCGCATCGCGGCGCCATGGCCCATCGGTTCACGCCAGCGGCCGACCGCGGCGCCCAGGGCGTCGCGCGCGGTGAGCGCGAAGTTGGCGGCCAGTTCGCGTTCGTCAGCGCTGCGCTCGGCCATCACCATCACGCTGCCCTGGCTGGCCATCGGCAGCGCCCAGGCCGGCGCGGCGGGCAGGATCGCCAGCAGCCCCAAGACAGGAGCCAGCGCTGCCGCGAGCCTCGCCGGCGCCCGTCTGCGCCGCGGGCGGCCTTGTTCAGTCGCGACGTTCATGGCGCCTTGACGATCCGCGTCAGGGTGAACTCGCCATCGAGCTTTTCCGCCTCGAAGCGCACCTTGTCGCCCACGGCGAGTGTGTCAAGCAGCCTGGTGTCGCGGACCCGAAAGACCATCGTCATGGCCGGCATGTCCAGGTTCTTGATCTCGGCGTGGCGCAGGGTCAGGCGGGCCTGCGGCTTGTCGATCTTGCGCACTTCGCCTTCGGTCGGCTGCGCGTGCGTGGCCTGCGCAACCAGCAGGGCCAGCAGCAGCCCCCATCTCGGCAGATTCTTCATGGTGTTTCCTTCGCAATCGTTGACGGCAGATCAGCGCCGGCCGCGCCTTCAGGCGCGCAGGCACTTCAGGCCCGCACGCGGCGGGCTTGCTGAAGCGTCAGGTTCGCGGTGGCGGGCGCGCCACGGCGGCAGCGAAGCTGTCGCGTTGCGGCTGAGCCCATGCGACCTGCGGCGGCGTGAAGCCCGTGCGCGCAGCCTGCGGCGACGCAGGCAGCGCCGCGCCGTGACACAGGTCACAGCTAGCGCAGGGGGTCGTGGACGGCTGGCCGCCATCGGCGTTACCCACGTCGGCTGATGAAGACACCGCAGCGGCGTGGCAATGTGCCGCCGTCGCCCGGTGCAACACAGGCGTCGCGGCTGTCGCGGACACGCTGCCCGCGCCATCGAAGGCGCCAAGCTGCATCGTGGCCCAGGCCCAGCCCCGCACGGGCAGCAGCAGCAGCGAAAGCCACAGCAGCCCGACGGCGACCCGACGCATGTAAAGCGGTCTCATGGTCGCGAGCCTAGCGCAAGTCTGCCCGCAGCGGCGCGCGCTGATGCGCAAGACCGGAGCGCGCCCGCGCCTTCATACAATGATGGCGTTGCAACATCGCACCGCCCGCCGGCTCGCCCCATGCCCGACACCCAGCCGACCGCCGACCATCCGCTGGGGCACATCACGCCGCGTGATCAGGCCGAGATCCTGGCCCAGGCGCTGCCCTACATCCGCCGTTACCACGGCAAGACGCTGGTCATCAAGTACGGCGGCAACGCGATGACCGACCCTGCCTTGCAGCAGGACTTTGCCGAAGACGTGGTGCTGCTCAAGCTGGTGGGCATGAACCCCATCGTCGTGCATGGCGGCGGGCCGCAGATCGACGAGGCGCTGTCCCGGCTGGGCAAGAAGGGCACCTTCATCCAGGGCATGCGCGTGACCGATGAGGAGACGATGGAAGTCGTCGAGTGGGTGCTGGGGGGCGAGGTGCAGCAAGACATCGTCGGCCTGATCAACGCCGCTGGTGGCAAGGCGGTCGGCCTGACCGGGCGCGACGGCGGGCTGATCCGCGCGCGCAAGATGAAGATGGCCGACAAGGACGACCCGACCAAGGAGCACGATATCGGGCAGGTCGGCGAGATCACCAGCATCGACCCGAGCGTGGTCAAGGCGCTGCAGGACGACCAGTTCATCCCGGTCATCAGCCCGATCGGCTTCGGCGAGGCCAACGAGAGCTACAACATCAACGCCGACATCGTCGCCGCCAAGCTCGCCACGGTGCTGAAGGCCGAGAAGCTGGTCATCCTGACCAACATCCGGGGCGTGCTCGACAAGAGTGGCGCGCTGATTCCCGAGCTGACCCCGCGCCAGATCGACGAGTTGGTGGCCGACGGCACGATCCACGGCGGCATGCTGCCCAAGCTCGCCGGTGCCATCGACGCGGCGAAAAGCGGCGTCAACGCGGTCCACGTGGTCGATGGCCGCGTGCCGCACGCGATGCTGCTGGAGATCCTCACCGATCAGGCCTACGGCACGATGATCCGCTCGTACTGAACGGCATAAGACCCGATGCCGCCACCGCGCGTCTGGCTGTTCGATCTCGACGACACGCTGCACGACGCCAGCCACGCGTCGATGGGTGAGCTGCATGTCTCGATGGGCCGGTACATCGAGCAGCAGTTGCAGCTCAGTGCGGCCCAGAGCCATGCGCTGCGCCGCCAGTACTGGCAACGCTACGGTGCCACGCTGCTCGGCCTGGTGCGGCATCACGGCGTGAAGGCGGCGCACTTTCTGCACCATACGCATCTGCTGCCGGGGCTTGAGGCGCGGGTGCGCGGCCACGCGGGCGACCTGGCCGTGCTGCGGCGGCTGCCCGGGCGCAAGTACATCCTGACCAATGCACCGGCCGCCTACGCCGCACGGGTGCTCGGCGTGCTGGGCATCGCGCGCATTTTCGACGGCGTGCTGTCGATCGAGGACATGCACATGTTCGGCCACCTGCGCCCCAAGCCCGATGCACGCATGCTGCGCCGCGTGGCCGCGCGTTTGCGGCTGCCGCCATCGCACTGCGTGCTGGTCGAAGACACGCTGGTGCACCAGAAGGCCGCCCGCCGCGTGGGCATGGGCACGGTGTGGATGCAGCGCTGGCTGCCCGATCCGGTGCGCCGGCAGCGCCGGCCGGCCTATGTCGACCAGCGCATTCGCCGGCTGCGCGAGCTGCGCCGCGGCGGCTGAGTCAAGCACGTTTTGGCCTTGGCCCGCGTGCTGCAACGTGCACGCCGGATCGGTGTTTACCTGCACCGGGAGTGCTGGGGGCCCTGTGCCAGAATGACCCGGACCCCCCCTCTTACGCTGCGGTGCCCGCGTCGATGCCCGACCTGTCCGATCCTGCGCCCGTGGCCCTGGCCCATGTTCGGGCGGCCACGCCAGAAGCTGCGTCAACCTCCGGCCGCAAGCGCCCGCGACCGGGCGAGCGCCGAGTGCAGATCCTGCAGACGCTGGCGCAGATGCTCGAGCAGCCCGGCGCCGAACGCATCACCACCGCCGCGCTGGCGGCCAGGCTGTCGGTCAGCGAGGCCGCGCTGTACCGCCATTTCGCCAGCAAGGCGCAGATGTTCGAGGGGCTGATCGAGTTCATCGAAGGCTCGGTCTTCACGCTGGTCAACCAGGTCGCCGAGCGTGAGCCCTCGCCCGGCGCGCAGGCACGGCGCATCGTGCTGCTGCTGCTGCAGTTCGGCGAGAAGAATCCGGGCATGACGCGGGTCATGGTGGGCGACGCCCTGGTGCACGAGCACGAACGGCTGAACGCGCGCATGAACCAGTTCTTCGAGCGCGTCGAGTCGCAACTGCGGCAATGTCTGCGTCAGGCCGCCGACGAGGCCGGCTCGCCCACGCCGACGGTCGACGCGCAGGCGCTGGCCTCCGCGCTCACCTCGCTGGCCGTCGGCCGGCTGCAGCGCTACGCGCGTTCGGGCTTCAAGCGGCTGCCCACCGAGCATCTCGAGCCGGCGCTGGCGCGGCTCACCGCCTGACCCGGTGCTCGAGGTCGAAGCCGGCGGAGCGGCGCTGGTGCTGCTGGCTGGGCGTGCCGTCTGGTGGCCGGCAGAGAAGGCGCTGCTCGTGGCCGATATCCACCTGGGCAAGGCCGGCAGCTTCCGCCGCCTGGGCGTGCCGGTGCCGCACGGCACCACCGCTGACGCGCTGCAGCGGCTGGACGCGCTGCTGCGTCTGACCGACGCGCGCCGCTTGATCGTGCTCGGCGACCTGCTGCATTCGGTGCAGGGGCGTTCAGCCGGCACGCTGGCCCAGGTGGCCGCCTGGCGGGCCTCGCGCACGGATCTGGCCCTGACATTGGTGCGCGGCAATCACGACCTTCGCGCCGGCGACCCGCCGCCCGCCTGGGGTGTGCAGATGGCCGACGAGCCGCTGCGCATCGGCCCGCTGGCGCTGGCGCACCATCCCGACCCTGTCGCCGGCGCCTACGTGCTGGCCGGCCATGTGCACCCGGCGGCGGTGGTGGGCGGCCGCGCGCACGACCGTTTGCGTC
>JBBQOR010000287.1:0-4297 GCA_038331055.1 Burkholderiales bacterium | reverse complement strand
ACCGCGCCGCGCTCGGCCCGCTCACGGACGGTGCGCAGATCCATCTCGTCGGGCTCGCCCGCGTCGCCCTCGCGCGGCGGGGACGGCAAGCCCACGTCGGCGCAGTCGACGCGGGCGCCGTCGGCCATGATCGACGCCCGCTTGACTGCGTTGAGCAACTCGCGCACGTTGCCGGGCCAGTCGTGGGTCTCGATCGCGAGCGCGGCGTCTTCGGTGAAGCTCATCGAGGTGCGGCGCTGCTCCTGCGCGAAGCGGCGCAGGAAGGACTGCGCCAGCAACAGCGCGTCGCCGTGCCGCTCGCGCAGGGGCGGGATGTCGATGGTGATCTCGGCCAGCCTGTAGTAGAGGTCTTCGCGGAAGCGGCCGTCCTTGATCAGCGACTTCAGGGCCTGGTGCGTCGCGCCGACGACGCGCACATCGACCGGGATCTCCTGGCGGCCGCCCACCCGCTCGATCGTGCGCTCCTGCAAGAAACGCAGCAGCTTGGCCTGCAGCGACAGCGGCAGGTCGCCGATCTCGTCGAGCATCAGCGTGCCGCCGTTGGCCGTCTCGATCTTGCCGATGGTCGTCTTGGACGCCCCCGTGAACGCGCCTTTCTCATGTCCGAAAAGCTCGGTCTCGAGCAGGTTCTCCGGAATGGCGGCGCAGTTGATGGCGACGAACTTGCCGCTGCGCCGCGCAGCCTGGTGCAGGCCCTGCGCCAGCACCTCCTTGCCGGTGCCGCTCTCGCCCAGCAGCAGCACGGTCGCGTCGCTGGTGGCCACGCGTTCGATCGTGCGGCAGACCTTCAGCATGCGCTCGTCGCGCGTCAGCAGACCAGCCAGTGCATCGGGCTGATGCTGCGCCTGTAGACGACGGTTCTCGGCCTGAAGCTCGAAGAGCCGCAGCGCACGGTCGATGGTCAGGCCGAGCAGTTCGGGCTCGAAGGGCTTGGCGAAGAAGTCATAGGCGCCCAGGGCGATGGCGCGCAAGGCGTTCACCTGGTCGTTCTGGCCGGTCAGCACGATGACCTTGACGTAAGGGTCGAGGTCGAGCAACTCCTCGAGCAGCTTGAAGCCCTCGGAGGTCGAGTCCGGGTCGGGTGGCAGCCCGAGATCCATCGTCACCACCGAAGGCTGGCAGCGGCGGAACTGAAGCACTGCGGTGGTCCGGTCGTGCGCGGTGACTGAGTCGAAGCGGTCGAGCGACCACTTGATCTGCTTTTGCAGCGCGAGGTCGTCCTCGACGATCAGCAGCGGGGGCACCCTGGCGCTCATGCGGTGGGTGAGGCTTGAAGGTCCGACCCGTGGCGGACGTCCAGCAGCGGCAGGTCGACGGTGATCAGCGTGCCACGGCCGGGCTCGCTGTCGACCGTGATGCCGCCGCCGAGTTCGCGCACGTACTGCCAGCTCTCGTAAGTGCCAATGCCCATGCCGCCTTGCTTCGTGGTGTGGAAGGGCCGGAACAACCGGGTCTCGATGAACTCGCGCGTCATGCCCTGGCCAGTGTCACCGACCTCGACGCGCGCACGCCCGGACTCGCGCGACAGCCGCAGCCACACCCGCCCATCGGCCGGCGTGGCGTCGAAGGCGTTTTGCACGATGTGGCCCAGCACCCGTTCCATTCGATCCTCGTGGCCGCGCGTGGCGACCCGTTCCTTGACCTCGAGATCCAGTCGCCTGCCGCGCTGCTCAGCCACCCGCGAGATGCGCTGGGCCACCGCGCCGAGATCGACCCCCAGCAGGGTGCCGGTGGGCTTCTCGCCCTCGCGCAGCTGCAGCATGAGCTGGCGCATTTTCTCCAGCGAACTCTCGACCGTGATCATCATGTCGCGCTGGAATTCTGGATTGTCGTGCAGCCGTTTGGCGTTCTTCACCATCAGTGTCAACTGCGTCACGATGTTCTTCAGGTCATGCACGACGAAGGCCGACATGCGGTTGAATGCCTCGAACTTGCGCGCCTCCAGCAGCGCCTCGGTGGCCTGCATCTGGTCCAGAAAGACCGCCGCCTGACGGCTGGCGGTCTTCAGCAGATCGCGCACCTCCCAGTCCAATGCCAACGGCGTGCGCGGGCGCGCCAGCACCGCCAAGCCGGTCAGCGCATCGCGCACGATCAGCGGCACCACCACCCAGGCCGGTTCGCACTCGAGCAGTTCGGTCGGCACCACCAGTCCGGGGTAGCGCTCGGGGTGCTCGCGCAGTTCCTCCAGGTCGACGATCCACTGGCTCTCCATCAGGAAGCGGACCAGCGGGCCGTCCGGGGCGAGGCGCAACGACAGCTCCGGCATGTTCCAGCGCGAGGTCGCCACCAGATCGGCCTCGCCGGGCAGGCGGGCCCACAGCATGCCGCCGGGGCTCTCGACCATCTGCGCCAACCCGCGCACCGCCAGCGCGCCCATCTCCTGCGGCGAAGCCCCTGCCGACAGCGTGGCCGTGAAGCGCAGCCACTCCTCGCGGTAGTCATAGCGGTAGCGGAAGAAGTTCTTGCCCAGAAAGACGCGCAGCTTCGAGCGCAGCGAGCCCGAGAACATCAGCAGCAGCAATACGATGGCCGCGGCGACCAGCAGGCCCAGTTGCAGTGCACGGCCCCAGCCACCGCCGAACACGCGCACGTAGTAGCCCACGCCGGCGATGAAGAGCAGGTACAGGCCCGCCAGCAGCAAGGTGGCCGAGTAGAACGCTGCCGAACGCGAGACCTGCAGCTTGGCGACCCAGTTGGCGTGCCGGCGCGACGCCAGCACCAGCAGCGGCAGCGCGAGCGACTGCACGGCGCCACGCACGCTGAGCGCATCGCGGTCGTAGTTTCCGAACAGCACGGCCTCCGAGGCGATGTAGAGATCGAAGGCGAACACCACGGCCAGACCAAGACAAAGCGGCTTGGCGTTCCAGCGCGCGTCTTCGCCCAGATTGCGGAAGAGTTGCTCGACCAGCAGCAGCCCCATCAGAGGCAGGCCGAGCGCCGCAAACTGGACCAGCCGCGACCCGCTGCCAGAGTCGCCTGCGAGGGCCGAGAGCAGCATCGCCAGCGCGCCGAACGCCAGCAGTGCAGCGGCGACCGCCGGCAGCGCGCGAAGTTCGCCACTGCGGCCGGGCCGCGTCGGGCGAATCACCAGCAGCAAGAACGCGAACCAGGCACCGTAGCGCAGCAGGTCGAGCGTGGCCGCGAGCAACGGCAGCGCACTGTGCCTGACCACCAGATCGGCCAGCGAGGCGGCGGCCCAGGCGCAGGTGATGCCCACGGCGGCGATGAACGCCCAATGTGCGCGGGCGTCGCTCGAGCGCTGGCTGCGTGACAGCAGGTGCAGGCCGAAGCCGGCATGCAGCACGAAAGCGACCAGAAACCCGGCTCCCGCAGGGTCGAGCAGCAGTTCAGTCATGCGGCGCGAGCATACGGGCTCGGCGCTCCTGCGCGCATCGGACGGCCCAGCACGGCGGAACGTCCGCCACCCGGCGGGTCAGCGAGCGCCCTTGCCTGTCAGCACCACGGCTACCGTCTCGAACAGGATCACGATATCCAGGAACAGGCTGTGGTTCTTCACGTAGTACAGGTCGTACTGCAGCTTCTGCACCGAGTCTTCCACCGTCGCGCCGTAGGCGTAGCGCACCTGGGCCCAGCCGGTGACACCCGGCTTCACGCTGTGGCGCACGGCGAAGTAGGGAATCTGCTGCGTCAGCTGGTCGACGAAGAACGGCCGCTCGGGCCGCGGGCCGACCAGGCTCATGTCGCCGCGCAGCACGTTGATGAGTTGGGGCAGCTCGTCGATGCGCAGCTGCCGCAGCACCTGGCCGACGCGCGTCACGCGATCGTCCTGGGCGGCAGCCCAGCGCGGCGTGCCATCCTTCTCGGCGTCGGCCCGCATGCTGCGAAACTTGGCGATGCTGAACGTGCTGCCGTTCGCGCCGACCCGCTGCTGCCGGTACAACACCGGACCGCGGCTGTCGATCCTGATCGCCAGCGCAGCCAGCAGCATCACCGGCGCCGCCAGCACCAGCAGCAGCAGCGAGCAGGCGATGTCGAAGACCCGTTTGACCGCCGTGCGCGCCAAGCCCTGATTGAAACCGTCGCCGAAGATCAACCAACCCGCGTTGGCATAGCCCAGGCGGATCTGGCCGAGCGTCTTTTCGAAGTGCGTGGCCAGGTCGTAGACCTTGATGCCGAAGATCTTGCAGTCCAGCAGTTCACGCATCGGCATGCTGCCCGCACGCCGCTCGGTGAGCGCAACCACGATCTCGTCCACGCGCAACCGTTCGGCCGTCTCACGCAGCGACTGCCCGGTGGCCAGCACCTCTTCGGCCGGCACCGCGATGTCGCGCTCGTT
>JBBQOR010000286.1:0-4299 GCA_038331055.1 Burkholderiales bacterium | reverse complement strand
GTCGGTGATGGCGATGGCCACGCAGCCCTCGGGCCGCGCCGCCAGCGCACGCAGCGCCGCGCGGGCCTCGGGACCGAGGTCGTTGCTCGCCCGCGCGGCGAACGACAGCAGGCCGCCGTCGGGCATGGCATCGCGTGCGTTGATCGCGATGTTCAGCAGCGCCGATTCGAGCTGTCCGGCGTCGGCCACGCACCAGGGGCCGCTGGCAGGAAGGTCGAGCTGGATGCGGATGCGCTGGTCCAGCGTGCGCCTGAGCAGGCCGGCCAGCGAATGCAGCATCGCGCCGACGTCGACCCGGCTGGGCTGCAGCAGTTGCCGGCGCGAGAAGGCGAGCAGTTTGCCGGTGAGTTCTGCGCCGCGCCGCGTGGCGCCCTCGGCGGCGGCCACCAGCTGCGGTGCGACGGGGTCGCTGCTGACTGCGGGGAGTTCCTCCAGCACCTGCAGGTTGCCATGGATCACCGTGAGCAGGTTGTTGAAGTCGTGCGCGATACCGCCGGTGAGCTGGCCCACGCTCTCCAGCCGCTGCGCGTGCTGCAGTGCCGCCTCGGACTCGGCGCGCTGCAGCGTGGTCACCAGCAGGCTGGCCAGTGACTCGAGGAAGCGCAGCGCCTCGGCATCGAAGCGCCGCGGCGACAGCGTCCACGCACAGAGCGCGCCGATCACGCGGCCGTGGTCGGCGAGCGGCACGAGCGCGCCGCTGCGCACGCCCAGGGATTGCAGCAGCGCGTCGGCCGAGGAGCCTTCAGCCTGCGCGTAGTCGTCCACCACCTGCGGCAGGCCCTGCGCGGCCATGCAGCCCAGCGCCGTGTGCGGCGCGTTGGCCCACGTGGGCATGCCCTTCGCCACCTCACCGGCGCCCGCGGCAAGCACGAATTCGCGCCGGCTGGCGCCGAGCAGGAAGACCGCCGTCGAGTCGACCTCCAGCGTGGCGCATACCTCTGCCGGCACGCGTTGCAGCAGCGCGCGCGGCTCGCGGGCGTCCACCGCCAACCGGGCCATCTGCGCCAGGCACTCGCTGTAGCGCGCGCGGCGCAGCGCCTGCACGACCCGCGGAAAGGCGCTGACGTCGCGCACGGCCGCCACCACGTAGGGCAGCCCGTGGTCGGTCAGCGGGCTGAGCGCGATCTCGACCATCACCGTGCTGCCGTCGGCGCGGCGGGCCACCAAAGCGTGCTGCGCGCCCATCGGCCGCGGCTGCGGCTCTACCGCGTAGGCCGCACGCAGTGCGGCATGGCGTGCGCGCACCGCGTCGGGCACCAGCGCATCGACACCGACACCGCGCAGGCCGTCCCGCGGGTAGAGCAGCAGCCGCTCGGCCGCCGGGTTGGCCAGTGCGATGCGGCCGTCGGCGTCCACCAGCAGCAGCGCGTCGGGGTAGGCCGCGAACAGCGAGCGGAAGACGACGTGCTCGTCGACGGCGTCCATGCGTCAGAGCGCCGTCATCGCGGCGACACCGTAGGCACCAGGATATAGCCGGCACCGCGCACCGACTTGATGAGCTGCGGCTGCGCGGCGTCGTCACCGAGCTTGCGCCGCAGCCGGCCGACCTGGACATCGATCGTGCGGTCGAACGGCCCCGCCTCGCGCCGACGTGTGGCCTCGAGCAGGAAGTCGCGCGAGAGCACGCGGCCGGCGTGTTCGACCAGCGCCTTGAGCAGATCGAACTCGCCGCTCGTGAGCACCACTTCGAGCCCTTGGCTGTCGAGCAACTGGCGCGCGCCGAGATCGAGCACCCAGCCGGCAAAGCCCAGGCGCCGCGGTGCGGCCGGTGCGGCGTCGGGCGCCGACGCGGCTGGTTCGAGGCGTCTGAGCACGGCCTTGATGCGGGCCAGCAGTTCACGCAGGTCGAAGGGTTTGGTGACGTAGTCGTCGGCGCCGATCTCCAGCCCCACCACCTTGTCCACGGCATCGCTGCGGCCGCTGACGATGACCAGCCCGCAGCGCCAGCGCTGGCGAATCTGGCGCGCCACCGCCAAGCCGTCCTCGCCGGGCAGCCCCAGATCGAGCAGCACCAAGGCCGGCGGGTCGCTGTCCATCAGCGCCGGCAGCGCCGACGGGTGGTGCAGCGGGCTGACGCGAAAGCCGTGGCCCTGCAGATAGAGCCGCAGCAGCTCGGTGATCTCGGGCTCGTCGTCGAGCACGGCGATGTGGGTCGAGCTCATCGGATAGGGGTACGGATGCGGAAGCGGGTTCGGGCGCTGGCCCGCAGTCTACGCACCGCCAGTGCGCCGCCGCCGCTCAGCGGCGCACGACGCCCGCGCGGGGCGCGCCGGCCTCTTCCCAGGCCGGGCCCGCGAACCAGGCGTCACCGCGCAAGGACGCGGCGACCATCGGCAGCGCGTCCAGGCCCCAGAACAGGCGGTGATCAAGTTCGATCGTCGGCACGCCGAAGATGCCGCGCGCCAGCGCGTAGTCGGTGGCGGCGCGCAGCTCGGCCTTGACGGCATCGCTGTCGGCCGGGCGCTGCAACGGCAGCGCGCGGGCCAGGGTCTCCAGCCGCGCCGGCTCGTTGGCGTCGGCGCCGTCGCCGCGCCAGACATGGTGGAACACCTGCTCGACCGCATGGCGGCCCGGCGTCTCGCCCGGCCCGGCGCAGGCCAGCAGCAGGCGCGACAGCGCCAGCGGGTTGAACGGGTGCGGTGTCGGCGCCTGCATCGGCACGCCCGCGGTATGCGCCAGCCAGGCCACGTGGCGGAAGGTCCAGGCGCGTTTGGGTTCGACTTCGGCCGGGCCCTTTTGACCGAAGTGCTTCAACAGCCCGGCAAAGAGCAGCGGCCGGTACTCCACCGCGTAGGACAACCCGGCCAGCGCGTGCGGTAGCTGCTCGAACGCCAGGTAGGCGAAAGGCGAGATGACATCGAAGTGGAAGATCAGTCGCTTCATGGCGCAAGGGGTGGCGCAAGGGGTGGCGCAGGCGATGGCGTGGCGGCGGCGACCGCTGCAAGGCGGCGGCGCTCGGCGCGGCGCTGGCCGATGTGGTGCCAGACAAGCAGCCGCGCCGCGTCGGGCAGGTCGGCCCACACGGCGATCTCGTCGAGCGTGCGCAGGCAGCCCTCGCACCAGCCGCTGGCGGCGTCCATGCGGCACACCGACACGCAGGGTGATCGCACCGGGGCGCTGCTCATGCGCCGTCCCCATCGAAGCCCGGTGCGGCCGCGCCACGGCGAAAACCCTCCGGGCACTGTCTGGCGGGCGGCTCTTCAGACGGGGCAGGTGAATTCATCGAGGCTCAGCGTGCAGTTGTCACCATAGAAAGGAATGGTGCCACGCGCCGAGCCGGTCGACACTGCATGCACGACAAACCCGAACCCATGGACCCGAACGCCCCGCTGCAGATTGCCAACCGGATCCGGTTGGAGCTGCTGCGTGAGATCGCCCACGGCATCGTCGTCGAGCGACTGCTGTCCGACCGGCGCTATGCGCGCGATGTGCTGTTCGTCTGCGATGCATTGCACGGCACCACGCTGCCGGCGCTGGCGCGCAGCTTTCGCCAGATGGCCGAAGAGCAGGGTCAAGCCGCACGCAAACGCAGCAGCGCCGCGCCCTCGGCCACCTGGTCGCCGACGCCGTAAAGCACGGCCTCGACCACGCCGTCACGGGGCGCGGCCAGTGTGTGCTCCATCTTCATCGCCTCCATCACGGCCACCGGCTGGCCGCGTGAGACCGTGTCGCCGGCCTGGGCCAGCAGCGCCACCACCTTGCCCGGCATAGGCGCGGTGAGCGACCCGCCGTCGTCTGCCGTTTCGCCCGCGTGGGCGATCAGGTCCACTTCGGTTACCAACGCACTGCCTTCGGGCGCGAACACCGCCACCTTGTCGCCTACGGCGTAGACCGTCAGTCGCAGACGGCGATCGCCCAGGCGGAGGTCGTGCCGGCCGGCGCCGAGCGCGCGCACCGCCAGCGACCAGGACTTGTCTGCAAGCGAGAGCGTCCCAGCGCCATCGTGCCGGCGCTCCAGCGTCACACCATGGGGCTGGCCGTGCAGTTCGATGTCGAAGCGGCGTCGTGCGCCGCCCTGCAGCCGCCAGCCGTCGCGGCGTGACCACGGGTCGGCATCTTCCAGCGCGGTCTCGACCTGCATCGCGTGCGCCACCACGCCGGCGGCGGCCACTTCGGGCGCCAGCCCGGGCGCCTCGAACAGGGCTGTGCGCTCGCGCTCGATCAGCGCGGTATCCAGGTCGGCGCTGGCGAAGGCGCGTGTGGCCACCACCCGGCGCAGAAAAGCCACGTTGGTGTGCAGGCCGACGATGTGGGTGTCGCGCAGCGCCGCGTCGAGTCGCGCCAGCGCCTGCGCGCGGT
>JBBQOR010000285.1:0-4302 GCA_038331055.1 Burkholderiales bacterium | reverse complement strand
CATGCCTTTGCTGATATCGGCGGGGCTCATCGCGCCGCTGGCGGCGGGCGTGGCCGGTGCAGGTGCAGGTACAGGAGCCGCCGTGGCAGGCGCCGCTGCACCGGCGGCCGGCGTATCAGCGGCCGCGCCAGGGACGAACTTGCCGATGTATTCGATCTTCGCGCCGGCACGCATCTGCTTCACATCATCTTCCATCAGCTTGCGCTTGCGCTCGTTGAGGATGAATTGCTCGATGGCCGGGCGCGCCTGATCTTCGGTCACCGGCTGGCTGCGCGAGCCGGCCAGTACCACCACCTGAAAGCCGTTGGCCGCCTGGGTCAGGATGGCCTGGCCGTCCTTCATGCGGGCGAAGGTGTCGAGGCTGGCCAGGGGCAGCTGCTCGGCCGCACGCACCGCCTGGTTGCCGGCGAAGCGGAAATCGTTGGCCTTCAGGAACTCGACGAAATCGGCGACGTTCTTCGCCGCGCCCAGGCGGTCACGCAGCAAGGTGCCTTGCTCGGGCTTGGCCTCGATCGAGATCTCCTGGATGCTGTAGACGCGACGCTCGGCAAACAACGCGGGCTTGTCGGTGTAGTACTTGCGAATGTCTTCCGGCGTGGGCTTGGGCGCGGCGTCGCCCACTTTCTCGAGGTAGGCGCGGGCGATGATCTCGCGCTTGGCGGCCTCGAGCTGCTGCACCACGCGCGGGTCGCGGTCGATCTTCAGATCGTCGGCTTTCTGCAGCGCCAGCTCTTGATCGATCAATCGCTCGAGGATCTGCTTGCTGGCGGCGTCGGCCTGCTCAGGCCGAAGATTGCGCTGCTGCTGCATCACGAAGTTGATCTGGTGGACGGTGATCTCTTCCTTGTTCACCCGCACCGCCGTCTGGCTGGCGGCCTTGTCGCGGCTGCCGCCGCAGGCGGCAAGCAGCAGCACAGCCGCGCTGAGCGCAACAACCAGGCGAATGGAGGGCAAGGTGCGTGTCATCTTCAAGAACATGTTCGATCCTGCAACGATGAGGGCTGGAGCCGCCGCACGCGGCTCACAGCACAGCATTCTGCGGCTCATGTGGACGGGGCTTGAGTCTAACCGCGGACCCCGTGACAACCCCAAGACCGGAGAGACCCCGGATAAGGGGGTTCGTGTTGCAGACCGCACGCCCGGGGCGCCAGGCAACTGCAACGCCGCAAGTCAGCCCAGCGCCTGCACCCCCGCCAGGCGCCAGCCGTCATCGGCCTGTTTGGGGCGGGCCAGCAGCCACAACTCGCGAAAGGGCGCTGCACCGGCGTCGCTGCTTTCGCGAATCATGCCGGTGAATTCGACACTGGCAAACCAGGCATCGCGCAGTTCTTCGAAGGCCAGCAGCTGGGCCTGCAGCGTCAGCACGTCGGTGCGATTGGTGGCGTTGCCGCGGCCGCCGAGTTGTTCGCGCAGGTCTTGCAGCAGCTTGGCGGTAGTCATCTGCGACAGCGTGTCCAAGTCGCCGGCATCCCAGGCTGCCTGCAGGCGAACGAAGCTCTGGCGCGCCACGCGAAGGAACTCAGCCAGATCGACGCCGGGCGGCAGCGTGGCCGCCAACGGCGCCTGCGCTGCTGGCGACACAGGCTTCAGCACTTGATGCCCACGTGCAACGCGACGATGCCGCCGCTGAGGTTGTGCACGTCGACGTGGCCGAAGCCGGCGGCCTTCATCATCGTCTTCAGCGTGGCCTGGTCGGGGTGCATGCGGATGCTCTCGGCCAGGTAGCGGTAGCTGTCGCCATCGCCGGCCACGCGCTGGCCGATCCACGGCATGACGTTGAACGAGTACCAGTCGTAGGGCTTGCGAAGCATCGGCACAGGGCGAGAGAAATCCAGCACCAGCAGGCGCCCGCCCGGACGCAGCACGCGGGCCATCTCGGCCAGCGCGCGGTCCTTGTCCGTCATGTTGCGCAGGCCGAAGGCCACCGAGACCAAGTCGAAGCAGCCGCTGCGCAGAGGCAACCGCTCGGCGTCGCAGGTGACGGTGGGCAGGGCCAGGCCGGCATCGAGCAGGCGGTCGCGACCGGTGCGCAGCATGGCTTCGTTGATGTCGGTGAGCACCACCAGGCCACGCTCGCCCACATTCCGTGCGAAGGCCATGGCCAGATCGCCGGTGCCGCCGGCGATGTCCAGCACCTTGTCGCCCGCCTCCACGTTCGCGACAGCCACCGTGTAGGCCTTCCAGACGCGGTGCAGCCCCATCGACAGCAGGTCGTTCATCAGGTCATAACGCGGCGCGACGCTGTCGAAGACGCCGCGCACGCGCTGCGCCTTCTGGGCCGGGTCGACCTTCTGGAAGCCGAAGTGGGTTTGGTCGGTCATGCGCAGGGGCGGCAGCGCGTCAGTGGCCGTGACCGCAGGCGCCGGCTTTGGCAGTGGCTGTGGCAATGGCCGCCGGCGCTGCGACGTCACGGCTGGCGTCTGCCGACTGAAGGCGGGCCTCGTAGCGTTGCCAGAGATCGGCCTGATCGCGGCCGAGGTTGTACAGGTAGTCCCAGGAGAAGAGGCCCGTATCGTGACCGTCGGAGAAGCGCGGCTGGATGGCGTAATGGCCGACCGGCGTCAGTTCGACCACGCCGACCAGGCGTTTGCCGGTCTGCAGCACCTCCTGCCCGGGGCCGTGGCCCTTGACCTCGGCCGACGGCGAGTACACACGCATCAACTCGAACGGGATGCGGAACGATGCGCCGTCGTCGAAGGCGATCTCGAGCGTTCGCGAGGCCTGATGAAGCGTGATGGCAGTGGGCGAAGGCATTCGGCGGCAGCGGGCTGGGCAACACAGTGTAGATCGGTGCCCACGAACGGGAAGCGGCGCCGAAGCGCCGCCCTGAAACCGATCAAGGGCTTGCGCCCTTCAGGCTCAACCGCGTTGACGGCGGCGCATGGCCACGAAGCCGACAGCGCCCAGGCCCGCCAGCATCATCGCGTAGGTGCCGGGCTCGGGGATGGGAGCGGCAACCGCAGTGAAAGCGTAATAGCCGGCAGGCGCGCCAACGACATCGCCGGTGACACGGAACGAGTACATGTTGCCGCCCATGAGAGCGATGTTGGACATTGCCGACGACTCACCAATGGGGCCCGCCATGACCTGTGAGCCGATCATCGGACCGGTACCGTTGAACAGGATGACCTGGAGGTTGTTGATGTTGGCGAAGGGTATCAGGTCGATCGAAATGGCCGCGACAGAAGCCTGAACCGCACCGCCAGGAGCGGTGAAGTTGAAGAAGTCGGTGAACATACCCGGGCCCGACACCATCTTGAAGTCGTTAAACGGCTGGGCGGGCGAGAGCGGCATCACAAAAGAGTAGGTTGCGGCCGATACCGACATCGACAGGCTGGCTGCGGCAGCAGCGAGTCCGAGCGAGAGCTTCAAATTCATGATTTGTCCTTAAGTTGGGTCAGGTCACGAGCGACCAGACGAAACACCGTGAAAGAATTCTGACCGAGAACCGCAAAAAGCCAACCCCCCGAACACGGGATGCAGCCGGTAGGCAGCTTCAAATCAGGCAACAGATCGTAAGCAAATTCTGCGCCGCGCCAGGCTGAGCCGGATGCGGGCACGCTTCGGCGCCAGCTGCAGCGCTGCAGCGCACCCGGTCACACCAGCACCCGCTCGATGAGGCCGGCGTTGGCCCTGCCCACGTCATCTTCCATCCAGGTCCGCCCCAAGATGCGGCACGCCGTAGAACAGCGCAGCCACGGGCCATGTGAATGCATAGGGCTGTTCGATCCGGATCGAATCCCCGGACATCAGCGGATGAAGCACCCACAAGCCCTGGGCGTTGCGGCAAAACAACTCGGCCTGCGGGCGCGTGGTTTCCACGAGCAGGTAGTGCGTGAGCGACTCGATGAGACGGTAGTGCTCGAACTTGCGCCCGCGATCGAAAGCAGCCGTGCTTTCGGACAAGACCTCGACCACCAGCCACGGGTGCTGAACCGCCAGGGCGCGGCCGTCGGCCAGGTCGCGCGGGTCGCCGGTGACGATGATGTCCGGGTAGTAGAAGGCGTCGGCAGCGTCGATCTGCAGCTTGACGTCGGACATGAAGACTTCGCAGGGCAAGCCGCGCAGCGCCTGCCGCAGCGCGGCGACTGCGTTCAGCGCGATGCGGTTGTGGTTCAGACGCACGCCCGTCATGGCGTAAATCTGGCCGCCGATGTATTCGTGCTTCTCCTGCTGGGTGGACTCCCAGCGCAGGTATTCCTGCGGCGTCATGCCCGTGGGCATGAGGACGGCGTTCATGCGGGCGGCTCCGTCAGCATCGAGCCGGCAGTATCGCGCGCCCCGACCCGCTAGACCAGCACC
>JBBQOR010000284.1:0-4312 GCA_038331055.1 Burkholderiales bacterium | reverse complement strand
TTTGCCCGGCAGGGCCTGATCCTGATGGACTCGCGGAGGGCAGTGGAAACCTTCGAGCTCGCGCCGGGCTGGCGCATCCCGCGTTTGATCCGCGGCGGCTGGCAGTTGGCCGGCGGGCATGGCGCGGTCGAGCGCGAACGGGCGCTGGCCGACATGACAGCCTTCGTCGCCGCGGGCATCGATGTCTTCGACTGCGCCGACATCTACACCGGCGTCGAGCAGATGATCGGCGACTTCCGCGCCACCCCGGCCGGCCGCGCGCTGCGTGTGCACACCAAGTTCGTGCCCGATCTGGACGCGCTGGCGCGCGTCGATGCGGCTTACGTGCGGCGCACCGTCACCCGCTCGCTGCAGCGGCTGAACGCCGAGCGGCTGGACCTGGTGCAGTTCCACTGGTGGGACTACGCCGTGCCCGGGCTGGTGGAGGTGGCGCAGCACCTGGCCGCACTGCAGCGCGAAGGGCTGATCGCGCATCTGGGCGGCACCAACTTCGACAGTCTGCACAGCGCGCAGATGATCGACGCCGGGGTGCCTCTGGCCACCATGCAGGTGCAGTACTCGCTGCTCGACCGGCGGCCGGCGAATGCGCTGGCGGCGCTGTGCGCGCGAAGCGGCATGAAGCTGCTGTGCTACGGCACGCTGGCCGGCGGCTTCTTCGGCGAGCGCTGGCTGGGCGCGGCCGAACCCGAACCGACCATACTCACCAACCGTTCACTCATCAAGTACAAGCTGGTGATCGACGACTTCGGCGGCTGGGCTGCGTTTCAGACGCTGCTGGCGCTGCTGGCGCGCATCGGCGGGCGGCACGGCGTGCCGCTGTCGGCGGTGGCCACACGCTGGGTGCTCGAGCAGCCGCAGGTGGCCGCGGCAATCGTCGGCGCGCGCTATGCCGACCATCTGCCGGCCCTGCTGTCGGTGTCCGGCCTGCGCCTGGATGCCGACGACCTGGCCGCCATCGATGCGCTGCTGGCCCAGCACCCTGGCCCGGCGGGCGACACCTACACCCTCGAGCGCGACCGCGAAGGCCGCCACGGACGGATCATGAAATACAACCTCAACCAGGCTTGACACCGGAGAACCCGCCATGAAGAGAAAACTGTTCGCGCTATCGACCCTGGCCACCCTGTCGCTGGCCGCCGCCCTGCCGGCAGCTGCGCAAGCGCCCTCGTGCACGCACACGGTGGGCATGGTGGTCTCGCTGACCGGCGCTGCCGGCCGCTTCGGCCAGGCCGCGGCCAAGTCGGTCGAACTCGCCTTCGGCGAGCTGAACAAGGCCGCCGGCGCGCAAGGCGTGGCTGGCTGCACGCTCGCCTTCGACCTGCGCGACGCGCAGAGCCAGGGCACCGTGGCGGTGGACCAGGCGCGCCAGCTGGTGGACCTGCGCAAGGTGCCGGCGATCATCGGCGGCATCATTTCTTCGGTCTCGATTCCCATCGTCACCTCGGTCACCGCGCCGGCCGGCGTCGTGCAGATCTCGCCCGCCTCGACCTCGCCCACGCTGACCCGCCTGGGCACCGAGGGCCAGTCCAAGGGCTGGTTCTTCCGCACCATCACCAGCGACGCACTGCAGGGCACGGCGGCGGCCAAGTACGCCATCGACCAGGGCCTGCGCCGGCTGGCCATCATCCAGGTCAACAACGACTTCGGCGTCAACATGCTGGCCGAGTTCCGCCGTGCCTACGAGGCGCTGGGCGGGCAGATCATCAGCATCACGCCCTACAACCAGCAGCAGGCCAGCTACGCGCCCGAAGTGACCAAGGCGCTGGCCAGCGACCCGCCTGCGCTGTACCTGATCGGCTACCCGGGCGACGGCACCACCATCCTGCGCACCTGGATCCAGCAGGGCGGGCCGCAGCGCTTCTTGTTCAACGACGGCATGAACTCGGCCGACCTGATCAAGGGCGTCGGGCCGCAGTTCCTGAACAACGCCTTCGGCACCAGCTCGGGCACCAACCGCACGCCCAGCACCGAGTACTTCGGCCGCGTCTACCCGGCCATGAGCGGCGGCTTCGACGCCAACGCGCCTGCCGCCGACCGCGCCTTCGACGCCGGCGCCATCCTGGGCCTGGCCATCGCACGCGCCGGCCGCTTCGAGGCCACCGCCATCCGCGACGCCATCCGCGAGATCACCAAGCCGGGCGGCGAGGTGGTGCATGCCGGGCCTGAGGGCTTTGCCCGCGCGATGACGCTGATCCGCGAACGCAAGCCGCTGCGCTATGTGGGCGTGATCGGCCCGGTGGAGTTCGACCGCAACGGCGACATCGTCGGCCCCTTCCGCCTGTGGCGCATCCAGAACGGCGAGGTCACCACCACCGGCCAGATGAGCCTGGAAGACGTGCAGGCGGTGCAGGCCCGGCTGCCGCGCTAACTCCAGCACGCCGGCACACCGATGATCGAACGCATCGCACTGGCGCCGGGGCTCGAGATCCCGCGCCTGGTCACCGGCCTGTGGCAGGTGGCCGACATGGAACGCGACGGCCGCACGCTCGACCCCGAGCAGGGGGCAGACGCGCTGGCCGCCTATGCGCAGACGGGCCTGGACGCCTTCGACATGGCCGACCACTACGGTTCGGCCGAGCTGATCGCCGGGCGGCTCTTGCGGCGCCCGGCCGGCGCCACCGCCAAGGTCTTCACCAAGTGGTGCCCCGAGCCCGGCGCGATGGGCGAGCAGACTGTGCGCGAAGGCGTTCAGCGCGCGCTCGACCGGCTGCAGGTGCAGCGCATCGACCTGATGCAGCTGCACTGGTGGCGCTACGAGCACCCGGGCTACCTGGACGCCTTGGCGGGCCTGGCGCGGCTGCGCGAAGAGGGCCTGATCGGCGCCATCGGGCTGACCAACTTCGACGCCGCGCATCTGCAGATGCTGTGCGCCCACGGCCTGCCTGTCGCCACCAACCAGGTCTGCATGAGCCTGCTGGACCGGCGCGCGCGCGGCCGCATGGCCGAGGTCTGCGCGCACCACGGCGTGCAGTTGCTGGCCTACGGCACGCTGGGTGGCGGCTTTTTCAGCGAACGCTGGCTGGGTGCCCCTGAACCGGCCACCGTGGACGACTGGAGCAAGATGAAGTACCGCCGCTTCATCGACGCGGTCGGCGGCTGGGCGGCGCTGCAAGGCGTGCTGCGGGCGGCGCAACAGGTGGCGCAGCGGCATGGCGTGTCGATGGCCAACGTCGCCACGCGCTGGGTGCTGGATCAGCCGGCGGTGGCGGCCGTGATCGTCGGCGCGCGGCTGGGTGAATCAGAGCACCGCACCGACAACCTTCGCGTGTTCGACTTCAGGCTGGATGCCGCTGACCACGCGGTGCTCGAAGAGGCTTTCGCCGCGACCACGCCGCTGCCCGGCGACTGCGGCGACGAATACCGCCGAGCGCCCTTCCTCACCGCCTCGGGCGACCTCAGCCACCACCTCTCTGCACTGCCGCCGGTGTTCGCCAAAGAGCCTGTGCCCGGGCACGCAAACCGCTGGCGCGTCGGCAGCGGCAGCGTGTGGGAGCCGATCGCCGGTTATGCGCGCGCGGTACGTGCCGGCAGCCATATCGAAGTGGCCGGCACCACCGCCACCCACGGCCAGGGCACGGTGGTGGCACCCGACGACGCTGGCGCGCAGACCACCTACATCCTGGACAAGATCGCTGCCGCGCTGGAAAGCCTGGGCGGCCGCATCGAGGACGTGGTGCGCACCCGCGTGTACCTCGCGCATGCCGATGACTGGCAAGCCGTGTCGAGGGAACATGGCCGCGTCTTCGGCGCCACGCGGCCGGCCAACACCATGCTCGAAGTCAGCCGTCTGCTGGGCGAGGGCTATCGCGTGGAAATCGAGGCCGAGGCCATCGTCGACTGATCGCCTTCGACGAGCCCAGCGGGCAGGCCAGCGCGCGCGCCACCGTCAGGCCGACCACACCTTACCGACCACACCTTACCGACCACACCAGACTGACCACACCAGACTGACCACACCAGACTGACCACATCAGACCGACCACGGCGGCGACCAGCTGCTCCACGCTCGACGTTCACGTGACGACCGGCGGCAGCCCCGCCAGCGGCTCGCCGATCCAGCGCGTCACGCGCGGCGTCTCGTCGCCACGGTGCAGCGCCAGGCGTTCTTCGCGCAGCCCGGCATCGAAGGCGGTGAAGCGCTCGAGGCGGCGCTGGTGCTCGGTCCAGTCCTCGTCGACGAAGTACTCGATGTAGCGCTCGGGGTGCGCGGCATCGCGGAACAGGCCCCAGGACAGCGCGCCCTGGCGCAGCCGCGCGCGCCGCGTGCGCCGCATGACGTCGGCAAAGGCCGCGGCGTCAGCCGGATCGACGC
>JBBQOR010000283.1:0-4313 GCA_038331055.1 Burkholderiales bacterium | reverse complement strand
CCGCCGCCACGATGCCCGAGGTGGGCGACGAGTTCCGCACCCGGGCCGTGCGCATCCGCCCGCAGGCCTGAACATGCCCTTGCCCGAACCGCAGATCACCCGCTACCAGCGTTGGCTGCAGGCCGAGCGCGGCCTGTCGTTCGACGGCTACGAAGCGCTCTGGCAATGGTCGGTGACCGACCTGCGCGGCTTCTGGCAGTCGATCTGGGACTACTTCGAGATCGAGTCGCCGACGCTGCACCAGACCGTGCTGCGCGAGGCCGTGATGCCGGGCGCCGTGTGGTTTCCCGGCGCCCAGGTCAACTACGCGCGCCAGGCGCTGCGCCATGCCGCCGCGGCACACGCCGCAGGGCAGCCGGCGATCGTGTTCCAGAACGAGCGCATGGACGCGCCGGCCGTGATCTCCTGGCCCGAGCTCAAGCGCCAGGTGGCGGCCTTCGCGTACACGCTGCAGGGGATGGGGGTGCAGCCGGGCGACCGCGTGGCCGCCTGGCTGCCCAATGCGCCGGCGGCCATCGTCGCGCTGCTGGGCTGCGCCAGCGTGGGCGCGGTGTGGTCGGTGTGCAGCCCGGACATGGGCCCGGTGGCGGTGCTCGACCGGCTGCGCCAGATCGCCCCGCGCGTGCTGGTGGCCGTCGACGGCCAGCAGTATGGCGGCCTGCGCCATGACCGCCGCCCGGTGCTGCACCAGCTGCTGGCCGGGCTGCCGAGCGTCGAGCAACTGGTGCTGGTGGCCGACCTGGACCCGCAGGCCGACGCGGCCGAGTTCACGGCGCCCGGGCGCAGCACGCTGTCCTGGACCGACGCGGTGGCCGGTGAGCATCCTTTCGAGCCACGCTGGCTGCCCTTCGACCACCCGCTGTGGATCGTCTACACCAGCGGCACCACCGGCATGCCCAAGCCCATCGTGCACGGGCACGGCGGCATCATGCTGGAGGCGCTCAAGGGCGGCGTGCTGCACAACGACGTCGGTGCCAGCGCCGAGGCTGGCGAGCGCTTCCACTGGTTCAGCAGCACCAGCTGGATCGTCTGGAACAGCCAGGTCTCGGCCCTGCTGGGCGGCACCACGTCATGCATCTACGACGGCAGCCCGGCCGGGCGCACGCCCGGGGTGGCCGACTGGGGCACGCTGTGGCGCTTTGTCGGCGCGGCCGGCGTGAGCTGGTTCGGCGCCGGCGCAGCCTTCTTCGCCAGCTGCCTGAAGGCCGATGTGATGCCGCAGCAGCAGGCTGATCTGCACCGCCTGCGCGCCATCGGCTCGACGGGCTCGCCACTGTCGCCCGAGTGCTATGAATGGATCTGGCAGCGCCTGCCGCAGACCGACGGAGAACGCATCTGGCTCAACCCGATCAGCGGCGGCACGGACTTGGCGGCTGCCTTCGTCGCCGGGCTGCGCACGCTGCCCGTGCACAGCGGCGAGATGCAGTGCCGCAGCCTGGGCTCGGCGGTGCAGGCGTTCGACGAGGCGGGCCAGCCGCTGATGGGCGAAGTGGGCGAGCTGGTGTGCACACAGCCGATGCCCTCGATGCCGCTGTTCCTGTGGGGCGACGCCGACGGCAGCCGGCTGCACGACAGCTACTACGACATGTACCCCGGCGTCTGGCGGCATGGCGACTGGATCAGGCTGCTGCCGCGCGAGGGCGCGGTCGGGGCGGTCATCTACGGCCGCAGCGACGCCACCATCAACCGACACGGCATCCGCATGGGCACCGCCGAGCTGTACCGCGCGGTAGAGGCGCAGCCCGAGGTGCTGGACAGCCTGGTGGTGGACCTCGAGTTTCTCGGCCGCGAGAGCTGGATGCCGCTGTTCGTGGTGCTGCGTGAAGGGCTGCTGCTGGACGACGTGCTCACGCAGCGCCTCAAGCAGTTGATCCGCGAGGCGCTGTCACCGCGCCATGTGCCCGATGTGATCGTGCAGGTGGCGGCCGTGCCGCGCACGATGTCGGGCAAGAAGATGGAGCTGCCGGTGAAGAAGCTGCTGCTCGGCGCCGAGCCGGCCCAGGTGATGAACCGCGACGCGATGGCCAACGCCGACTGCGTGGACTGGTATGTCGAGTTCGCGCGGCGCCGCGCGGCCAGCCCGGCCTGATGAACGGGGTTTGGCTCCGCCGGCAGCGGGCCCCGCTGGGCGGTGGGTCGCCCAGCGCAGCCGCGCGCGGCTCGACGTGATGAAGCCGGCGCGAGCGGGCGCCACTACCGGATGTGCACTTCGCCGATCTCGCCGACGCCGGGTGACGACTCGCCTGTGACGACGATCTTGGCGTAGTTGTAGAGCTGAGTGAACTTGTTGACCTTCATGTCCCAGTACCGGGCGTGAAGGATCTGCACCTCGATGAGCGCCAGGTCGGGGTCTTCGATGCCACCGGGAAACCACTCACTGGCAGTCTTCGTCCAGAGCTGGCGCAACTTGGCCGGGTCACTGACGGCGTTCGCCTCACCCGACACGGAGACGTAACTGTGGCTGTCCGGATTGGTGAAGCACACATTGACGTTCCGGTCGATCAGCAGGTCTGACACCGGGCCGCTGCTGCGCGACATGAAGAACCACAGGCGATCGTCCTCATCGACGAGCTGATTCCGTGTCGTCATCGGGTGCGAATGAAGATGTCCGTTCTGGTGCCGAGTCGTGAACATCCCGAACTTGATGTCCTTGATGAGGGCCCAAAGCTGGCCACGGTCGTGTGTGTCTTCGGTGGTCATTCTCGTGTCCTTGGTTCAACGAGTTTCAGGGCGTGGCCTGTGTGCCGGCTTCCTCGCCCTGACGGGCAAGTCGCTCGGTAACCGGAGAGCAGTGTCTGCGCAACCCGGCTCAGGGTCAGTGCGCTGGGGCGCACAAGGTGCCAGCGTGCGACAACTCCAGAAGCTGGCAGGTAGATCTGCATCTCTCCGACCGCAACCATCGGGCAAAGTCCAGCGGCGGCGACATTCGTTGCACTCCAGAGGCCCGGCTGGTGGGGCGCGATTCGATCGTGGCGAAGGACGAAGGCGACAATACGCAACAGGCGATCGAATGCGCGATTCGGAAACTCATCCGCGCGCTGTCACTGGTAGCCGACGCCCATCACATAGTTGCGCAGCAATTCCTCCTCGTGGTTGCCTGCTGCCAGCAGCGCGCGCAGCCCGTCACGTGCATTGAGTACCCCGACGGGCTTTTTGGTCGGATCGACGACCAGCACATGAATGAGGCCGCGCTTGTGCATCATCGCGAGCACATCGGACAACAGATCGTCGCTCGCGCAGGACGTGACCTCACGCGTCATCACTTCGCCCGCATGCGTGGTGAAGAAGTCGGCCTGCCCCAGGCCCAGGCGCCTGACGAGCACGGTTTCGGTAATGGTCCCCATCGTCAGGCCCGCCGCATCACACACCACCACCACGCTGATCTGCGCGTTCGACAGCAGCGCCGCCACTTCCACCAGCAGGGCATCCATCCCCACGGTCTGCAGCCGCGAACGGGCCACTGCCTCGACCTCGCTGACCCGCGCAGACGCAGTCATCGCTTCACCGCCTGCTCGAGTTGCGCCTTGTTCATCTGCTTCACAGCGACATGCGGGCCCGTTCAAGCGCTGGCCTGGCCAACGCCTCCAGCGCCGCTTCGTGCACCGCGGGTTCGGTGTCGTTCGTCATTTGACGCCTTTGTCTTGTCTAATACGAAGGGATGCGGGCCTGTAGGGGCCACGGGGCACCGAGAGCCCCGTCGTTGCGGACAAGGTTTGCGCCTGCGTCACTTCGGTCTTGGTGATCTGATTTCCTTGTCGGGCTGGCTCAGGCGTCCTGCGCGCAGCGCCTCGACGGCGCCGACCACCGAGCGGGCCACGTTACGCACCTCTTCCTGCACGGCGCTGTCGCGGTCCAGCGCCTCGTGGCTGCTGTAGTAAGGCTCGAAATAGCCGATGTAGCGGTCGAGCCTGGCGGACGCGCCGGCGTCGATCAGCCCCATCCACTCGAGCCAGTCGCACAGGTTGCGCCGGTGATCTTCGACGCCGGCCACATCGCCATGCACGACGACACCGAACGCACGCCCCGCCAGATGCTTGGGATAGCCCCAGCCCTGCGCTTCGATCTGCTTGGCCTCGGCCACCCGCTTGCCGTGCGTGGTGGTGGGGTCGGGGTTGCCACCATCGGCGCACACCAGGCGGTCGATCATCAGTTTCAGCGGGCTGGGCGACTGATACCAGTAGGTCGGCGCCAGCAGGATCACCGCATGCGCTGCCACCCACCGTTCATAGATTTCGGCCATCCAGTCGTGGGTCTGCGCGAGTGCATGGTTCGGGTAACAACTGCAGGGCCAATGGCACAGCGGCATGGCGCTC
>JBBQOR010000282.1:0-4331 GCA_038331055.1 Burkholderiales bacterium | reverse complement strand
CCTGAAACGGGGGCCGGTCGCGCAGGGGTGGGCTCAGCGCCACCCCTGGCGCCACAGCCCGACGTCGGTGAGTTCGCGCCATTCGATCGTGCGGCTGCGCCCGGAGTGCACGGCTTCGATGACCACCTGAACAACGGGCTTGGGCGGCGCGGGCGGCACGGTGGCCGTCTCGGGCTGCAGCAGCTTCGTCACGATGAAGTGCTTCTCGCGGCCCTGCGGCTGCGCCGCAGTCCACTTGCTGAGCAGCAGCTTCTTCGGGTTCAGGCGCGGCGGCATCGCCACAGGCGACGTCGTCACCGGGCTGAACCGCGACGGCGGCGTTCGGCGGCGGGGAACAGCACCGTGCGCTCGACCCACACCCGCAGGCGCACCGTGCGCGGATCCATGCGGCCGGGGGCCAGCGCCAGGCGCTCGGCGACGGCATCGGCGCGCACCCAGAGCATGTCGGCGCCGTCGCGCTGCCAGTGGCCGCTGTGGCGCGCCGCGAGCACGTCGTCGGCGTCTTCGCTGCGCAGCACGCGGCGCAGGTCTTCGCCGGCGATCCACATGGCGCGGCCATCGTCCTTCACCGCGATCGTCACGCCGCCGAAGCTGTAATGGTGGCCTTGCTCGGCACGCCAGCGCCAGGCACGAAAGCCCAGATCCAGCTGCCCGAGCAGCGCGACGCCAGTGCGTGGAATCCAGGCGGCGATGACGAAGAGCACCGCGGCCAGGCCCATCGCCAAAGGAAGCGCCAGACCCAGGCGCTGCAGCAGCCAGCCGACAAAGGCTGCGACTGCCGCGACGGCGGCCGCGCGCAGCAGCCGGGCTTTCAACGAATGCTGCACAGGCAATATCCCTTATCCTGATCGACCATTCGCGCATTGTTGCGGCAGCGCCGCGCCAGCACATCATGAGCACCACCGTCTTTGTCGATGGCCAGGAAGGCACCACCGGTCTGCGCATCCACGAGGTGCTGGCCGGCCGCCGCGACATCGAACTGCTGCTGATCGACCCGGCGCGGCGCAAGGACGCGTCAGAGCGCGCCCGCTTGCTCAACGCCGCCGACGTGGCCTTCCTCTGCCTGCCCGACGCCGCCGCGCGTGAGGCGGTGGCGATGATCGACAACCCGCGCACCTGCGTCATCGACGCCAGCACCGCGCACCGCACGCTGCCGGGCTGGGCCTTCGGCCTGCCCGAACTGGCGCCGGGGCAACGCGAGGTGCTGCGCAGCACGCGCCGCATCGCCAACCCGGGCTGTCACGCCAGCGCCTTCATCCTGCTGATGCGGCCGCTGGTGGATGCCGGGCTGGTGCCGGCGGCACACCCGCTCAGCGCAGGCTCGATCACCGGATACTCCGGCGGCGGCAAGAAGACGATCGAGCAATATCAAGCACTTCCGCAAGAGCCTGCGCTCACATCGCCCAGGCCGTACGCGCTCACGCTGGTGCACAAGCACGTGCCGGAGATGATGCTGCACTGCGGGCTCACGACGGCCCCGATCTTCCTGCCGATGATCGGCAATTTCTACAAGGGGCTGGCGGTGTCTGTGCCGCTGCACCTGAAGGCGCTGAGCACCACGGCCGAGGCGGTGCACGCCGCGTACACCCGGCACTACGAGGGCGAGCGCTTCGTTCGTGTGATGCCGCTGCGCGACCCGGCTACGCTGGAAGGCGGCTTCTTCGACGTGCAGGCTTGCAACGATACCAACCGGGTGGATCTGTTCGTGTTCGCCAATGACAGCCAGGCCGTGGTCATGGCGCGACTGGACAACCTGGGCAAGGGAGCCAGCGGCGCCGCCGTGCAGGCGATGAACGTGCATCTGGACGTAGACGAGGGGCTCGGGCTGTAGGCCCGGGGTAACCCACCGTCAGGCGCTGTCTAGCGCCGTCGTTCAGGCTGTCGTTCAGGCCGCCGTTCAGGCCGCTGTTCAAGCCGCTGTTCAAGCCGCTGTTCAAGCCGCCGTTCAGGCCGCAGATACGCGGCGGTAATGGTACGGATAGGCATCGACGAAGCCCATGCGGTGGTACACACGGCGAGCCGGCGCGTTGTCGGCGTCCACCTGCAGGTAGGGCAGATCACCCCCCTCGCTCGCAGCCTGCGCCAGAAGGCGTTGGCACAGTGCAGACGCCAGCCCTTGTCCGCGCGCAGCGGGTGCGGTGACCACGTCGTACAGGCCGACCAGCCGACCTTCGCGGATGAACTGCCCTGCCGCCAGCCATTGGGCGTCGCCTGGGCGCTGCAAGGCCACACCCTGGCCGGGCAGCGGCGCGCCTTGCAGCCGCTGAGCGTGGGCTTCGATCTCTGGCGGCGTCGAGCCGCGCAGGGTGCCCACCACCTGGGCGAAGGTCGTTGGCGGCAGGGCCGTCCACCTTGCATCAGCCACCACCGGCAGTGCACCCGGCTCAGGCTGCGGGTGCGGGTGCGGCCGCGTCATCACCCATGTGTCGCCTTCGATGGTGAAGCCGCGGGCGGCGAGTTCGTCGTCCAGCCCGGCCGGCTGCGTGAAAGGCGTGATGCGAAAGAGCAGCGGCAGCCGGGCGGCGGCAAAGCGTGCGGCGCATTCGGCCAATTGCTCGTCCAGCACACGCCCGCCGGGCGCCAGTGCGTGGATGCAGCGCGCGCGCCGCGCCTTTTCGGGCGACAGCCGCAGCAGCCAGCCGTCCAGCCAGAACTGCTGCGGCGGTGCGCTGGCGTTGAGCGCCGCATCTTCGATGCGCGCCCACAAGGCTTGCGCGTCCATCAGCGGGCAGGCAACGCCAGCCGCCGCACCACCTCGCGCGCGAAGTCGACGTAAGCGACGGCCCCCTTGGCGGCGGGGTCGAACACGACGCCCGGCTGGCCGTAGCTGGGCGCTTCGGCCAGGCGCACGTTGCGCGGGATGACGCTGTCGAACACCTTGTCGCCGAAGTGCGCCTTGAGCTGTTCGCTGACCTGCTGCTGCAAGGTGATGCGCGGATCGAACATCACGCGCAGCAGACCGATGATCTGCAGCTCGGGGTTCAGGTTGGCGTGCACCTGCTTGATGGTGTTGACCAGGTCCGACAGACCTTCCAGTGCGAAGTATTCGCACTGCATCGGCACGATGACGCCGTGCGCTGCGACCAGCCCGTTGAGCGTGAGCAGGCTCAGGGCAGGCGGGCAGTCGATGAGCACGAAGTCGTGGTCTGCGGCGACCACCTCCAGCGCCTCGCGCAGACGGCGCTCGCGTCGCTCCAGATCGACCAGTTCGACCTCGGCGCCTGCAAGTTCGCGGTTGGCGCCGACCAGGTCGTAGCCGCCTTGCGGGCTGCGCTGGCGCGCCTCGGCGATGCCGGCGCTGCCCAGCAGCACGTCGTAGACGGTGGTGGCCAGTGACCGTTTGTCGATGCCCGAGCCCATCGTGGCATTGCCTTGCGGATCGAGATCGATCACCAGCACACGCTGGCCCAACTGCGCCATCCCGGCGGCGAGGGTAACAGTGGTGGTGGTCTTGCCGACCCCGCCTTTCTGATTGGCAACGCAGAAGATGCGGGGCATCGCGTTCAGGGTTGGGCCGGGCGGGTGTGCGGGTGGTCCTGCCAGCGCGAAAGGTCGAAGCCCTGCCGCTGGAGCATCGAGCGTATCGCAGTTCGATCGGCGGCCGACAGGCTGGGCGCGCGCGCCAGCACCCAGAGATAGTCGCGCGAGGGCTCGCTGACGACGGCAAAGCGGCCGTCGTCAGCGCGGTCGATCACCCAATAGCGGCCCCAGATCGGCAGCCAGCGCAGCAGGGGCGGCATGAAGCTCACGCGCAGCTGCGCCGGCATCAGCGTGTCGCCCTGCAGCCGCGAGCCATCCGTGCGCGCGATGCCTGTGATGTCGTCGATGCCGCCGTCGGCCAGGCGGCAGCGGTTCTGCACCTCGATCTCGCCGCTGTCCAGGCGCCGGTAACGGGCGCTGGTGTCGCTGACGCACTGCTTCTGAAACCGATTCGGGAACCAGGCCACCTGGTACCAGGTGCCCATGTAGCCGGGCACGTCGACGCTGGGCAGCGCGCGCAGTTCGGGCTGCGCATCCTGGGCGAAAGCGGGCGCTGCGCCAGCAAGCAAGACGGCAAGCAAGACGGCAAGCAAGGCAGCGGCGGTCATCAGCGCGGGGCGGAACAGCGTCAGAGGTCGGTTCATGGCGTCTCGGGTTGAGCGCCGGCGCGTGACGCCATCCAGACCAGGCAGCGCTCGGCGCCCAGGCCAGGAACGGTGAGGCGTTCCACGTGAAACACCTTGACGTCGGCCGGCAGCGCGGACAGTTCAACCTGCGGATGCTGGCCTTTCATCGCCATCCAGACCCCACCCACCGCCAACAGCGGGCGGGTCCAGGCCACGAAGTCGGCC
>JBBQOR010000281.1:0-4337 GCA_038331055.1 Burkholderiales bacterium | reverse complement strand
CGATGTTCGCGTTCGGGTTGATCGCCAGCAGGCCGCTGACGAAGCTGGCCACCACCTGCGCCTGCGCCAGGCGCTGCGTCTCGCTGCTGTTGACCGGCGCCTGGTTCGGCCCGTACAGCGGCTGGTCGCCCCCCTTGCTGTTGAAATGGTTGTTGATCAGGATGAGCTGCTGGCCGTCGACCGTGAACTCGGTGAGCAGCGGCTTGCGGCTGTCGCCGAAGGCCGCGTTGGTCGGATCGATGCGTCCGGCGCCCAGGCTCAGCACGATCTGCCCGCCGGCGCCGGCGCTGGCGGCGATGGATACCAGCGAGCCGCCGACGACGCCGCTGAAACTGACGCGCGAGGTGTCGTAGAGGAAGGCCGTGCGGATGTTGCCGCCGGGCTGGCCGCCGTCGGCGTTGTTGGCCGGATTCACGTTGACCCAGCTGTAGCTGCGACCAGTCAGCCCGTTGACCGCCGTCGCCAGGTTGTCTAGCGTCAGGTTGGCGGCGACCACGCCGTTGTTGGTGGCGCCGTTGTTGTCCTGGATCTCCTGCAGCGCGACGATGTGCGGCGCGCCCAGGTTGGTCGAGATCTGCGTCGCCACCGCGGTGATCTTCTGCGCGCTGGCATTGCCGCCCATGTTCTCGACGTTGTAGCTGCCCAGGCCGAAGCGGCCGGTGCCGATGCTGGCCTGCTCGGCCGTCAGGGTGTTGGAGACCACCGTCGGCGCCTGCGTCAACTGCAGCTTGTAGTTGCTGAACGAGAAGTCCATCACCCCGGTGACGCCGCTGAGCTGCGCGCCCACGTTGACCACCGGCGCGGCGGTGATGAGGTCGTCGATGTACAGACGCTGGCCGTTGAACTGCCCCGGTGCGAGAGAGACGCCGCCGCGCGGTGTCCAGACCGAGCTGCCCGTGCCGAACTGCGCTGACGCCACCACCGAGACCTCGCCGAAGTTGTTGGTGGCGCCCACCACCCTCGCGCTCGGCAGCGTCACCCGCATGCCTTCGAGAGACTCGTAGAAGTCCATGCTGTAGGCCGAAGGATTCAGTGTGTAGCCGATGGCCGTTTCGACGTTGCCGACGGCCGGCGCGATCAGGCTCGGCGGCAGGAAACCGGTGTCGATGGCACGCGCGACAGGCAGTGCGTTGCCGGCGGAACTGCGCGTCCAGGCGCCGC
This sequence comes from Burkholderiales bacterium, assembly GCA_038331055.1. Taxonomy (GTDB): domain Bacteria; phylum Pseudomonadota; class Gammaproteobacteria; order Burkholderiales; family Burkholderiaceae_C; genus Rubrivivax. The sequence continues at coordinate 3,176 of JBBQOR010000281.1, read as the reverse complement.
TGAAGGTCGAGCTGGCGTTGATCTGCGTGTTGGTCAGGTTGTTGGCGTCGTTGCCGGGGCGGAACTCCTGCACCCGGCCGACCACGGTGACCGCGTCGCCGACGTTCGGCTTGGTGCCGGAGGATCCGCGGAAGACGAAGATGCCGTCGGACGTGAGCGGGTTCGCGTCGCCGCCATCCTGGATCCAGAAGCCCTGGGTCGACACCGCGGTGACGATGCCGGCGACGTTGCTGACGTTGGTGTCACGCAGCGGCGAGATGTGCGCGGCGCCCTGAATCGCGCCGATCAGCGGCTGCGCCAAGAGGCTGGAACTGCCGAACCCTGCGAGTGCGGCAAGCAGGGCAACCGTCAATCGACGCAGCGGCTGCTGCAGTGCGTGTTGGTGCCTCATGGCGTGGCCCGCGCTCAGCCGCGACGGCGGGCGACGAAGCCCACCGCCGCCAGGCCCGCCAGCATCAGCGCCAAGGCGCCGGGTTCAGGCACCGGGGTGGCCATGACGGTGACCATGTCGAAGCGCCAGGTGCCGCCGGTACCGTAGCTGCTGGTATTGGTCGAGGCCACGTAGCCCGAACCGAGTGGGTCGAAGGCGGCCACGACGCGGAAGGCGAAGTCGGGGTTGTTGTCGGCGCCGGAGATGGAACTCAGGTTGACCGAGCGATTGTTGAACCAGGTGTCGCCGGCGGTGGCGGAGAACAGCGAGCCGAAGTCGGTGAACGTGCCGTTGGTCGAGTACTGAAACTGCACATGGCGTGCGGAGGTGTTGCTGTGGCGCTGATCCCAGCTGACCGAGATGCTCTGGTAGCCGAGAGTGCTGACAGCGAACTGCGCGCCTCGGGTCTTGTTGCCGATGCTCTGAGCAGCGTAAGCCGTGGTTTGCCAACCGGAGTCGTCGCCAGTGGCCGGGTCGCTCGAACCGCCGCTGGCGTCGCCCGAGGCGAAGGTGGATGTCGTGCCACCGACCAGCGATGCTGTGCCATTGCCCAAGTTCGGAACCAGCGTGCCGCTGCTGGTGGTGGCGTCCGGTACCACCGAATTGAAGTTCCACTGCACAAGCGTGATCGCCTGGGCCTGGGCAGCGCTGACGAGCGCGGTGGCGGTGAAAGTGGCGAGCAGTGACTTGCGCATGGCGGATCCCTTTGGTGAAGACGTCAACATTCCCGGACCGGGCCGGAGTGCATGAAGTCGACGGTAGGCTGCGTTTGTGTAGTGCCCGTGACGCAGCAGGAGGTCTGGCGTGGTGCCCCCCTGAACCGGGGGGGTTGGCTTGGTGAACGCCACCAGCCCTTTACTGCACTGACACCCGGGCCTGAAGGCCAATGAGACGCTGGATAGACTCCGTCCCCCAACCGCCGGCTCGCTTCGAGCCGGGCCTGCCGGAGAACCGAATGCCCTGCTCGTCGCCCCGTCTGCTCCATGCCCTGGCCATGCCTTGGCTGCTGGCCGCCTTCTGCGCCGCAGCCCCGGCACACGCGCAGATGGCGGCGCCGCTGCCGGCCGGCCCGAGCCAGGTTGGTCCGGTCAGCCAGGTCAGCCGGGTCCGCCAGGTCGAAGGCATCACCGAGTACCGCCTGCCCAACGGCCTGCAAGTGCTGCTGGTGCCCGACGACAGCAAGCCCACGACCACCGTCAACCTGACCTACCGCAGCGGGTCGCGCCACGAGGGTTATGGCGAGACCGGCATGGCGCACCTGCTGGAGCACCTGATCTTCAAGGGCACGCCGACCACGCCCAATGTGCGCGAGGAGTTCTCTCGCCGCGGCCTGCGCACCAACGGCACCACCTGGTTCGACCGCACCAACTACTTCGCCAGCTTCGCTGCCAACGACGATTCGCTGCGCTGGTACTTGTCGTGGCTGGCCGATTCGATGACGAACAGCTTCATCCGCCGCGCCGATCTGGACAGCGAGATGACGGTGGTGCGTAACGAGTTCGAGAGCGGCGAGAACAGCCCGACGCGTGTCACGCTGCAGCAGGTGATGGCCAGCATGTACCGCTGGCACAACTACGGCAAGTCGACCATCGGCGCGCGCAGCGATATCGAGAACGTCGACATCGCGCGCCTGCAGGCTTTCTACCGCAAGCACTATCAGCCGGACAACGCCACGCTGGTGGTCGCCGGCAAGTTCGACGCCGCGCAGGTGCTGGCCTGGACGGCGCAGTTCTACGGCCCGATCCCGCGCCCGACGCGGGTGCTCGAGACCACCTACACGCTGGACCCGGTGCAGGACGGCGAGCGTGAGGTCACGGTGCGCCGCGTCGGCGGCAACCCGCTGGTCTATGCTGCCTGGCACGTGGTGCCGGCCGCGCACCCGGACTTCGCGCCGCTGCAACTGCTGTCGCAGGTGCTCTCGGACAGCCCCGGCGGGCGGCTGCACCGAGCGCTGGTGCAGCGCCAGCTGGCAGCTTCGGCCGGCGCCTTTGCCTGGGGCCTGGCCGAGCCGGGGCCGTTCTTCGCCAGCGCGCAACTGGCGCCGGGGCAGGACGTGGCCGCAGCGCGTGCGGCGCTGCTGGCGACCATCGATGCGCTGGCTGCAGAGCCCGTCACGGCCGAAGAGCTCGAGCGTGTTCGCACGCAATGGCTCAACGCCTGGGATCGCGGCTTCACCGACCCCGAGCGCATCGGGGTGTCGATCTCCGAGGCCATCGCCTCGGGCGACTGGCGCCTCTACTTCTGGCAGCGCGACCGCCTGCGCGCGGCCACGCTGGCGGATGTGCAGCGCGTGGCCGCCGCTTACCTGAAGCGCGACAACCGAACCATCGGCACCTACCTGCCGACCGAGCGCCCCGATCGCGCACCTGAGCCGCCTCGGGTGGACGTGGCCGCGCTGCTGAAGGATTACCGCGGCGACCCGGCCGCGGCCGCCACCGCCGAAGCCTTCGACCCGACGCCGGCCAACCTGCAGGCGCGCACGCAGAGCTTCACGCTGCCCAGCGGGCTGAAGGCGTCGCTGCTGCCGCGCGGCGCGCGCGGGCGCCTGGTGCAGGCCCGGCTGTCGCTGCAACTGGGCGACGTCGACAGCCTGCGCGGCGAAGCCAGCGTGGCGGCGCTGGCGGGCGCGCTGATCAACAAGGGCGGCGCCGGGCTGACGCGGCAGCAGATCAACGACCGCTTCGATGCATTGCGCGCCGATGTGTCGTTCGGCGCCAGCGCGCAAGTGCTGTCGGTCGGCATCACC
>JBBQOR010000280.1:0-4340 GCA_038331055.1 Burkholderiales bacterium | reverse complement strand
CCAGGTGTTGCGCAGAGCCCTCCCCTGCTCGTGCGGCGCCCGATTCACCCGCGCGGGAGCGCGCCGCCGGCCGCCATGCGCCGGCCCTGCGCCCACCACACCAGCCCGGCCAGCAGCAGCGCCGGCAGGTAGAACCAGTGCGCGCTGGGCCGGTCGGTGGCCACCTTCACGGTCTGCACCTCCCAGCCCTGCTCGAAGCCCGACTTCTGCGCCCGGCTGCCGAACTTCACCTGGGCGATCTGCACCTGCCCCCCGAGCGAGACCACCGTCAGCCCGGCGTCGGTCAGCCGTTTGCGGCCCTCGGCGCCGGCGGCACCCAGTTGCACCGCGACGGTCTTCACCACCTCGTCGCCCTCGATCGTGCTGCCCTTGATGACCATCATCACGCGCTCGTCGGCGTCGGTGGTCTTGGCCACCTCGAACAGTTGCGCCGGCGGCACGTCCTTGAACTCCGGCGCCAGGCGGTCCATGAAGAAGTCGGGCCTGAACAGCAGCAGCACCGCCAGCGCGATCACCGCCATCTCCCACCAGCGGTTCTTGACGCGGAACCAGCCCATCGTCAGCGCGGCAAAGAGCAGCGTGGCCAGCGTGCAGGCGAGCACCACGCTGACCAGCTCGAAGGGGCTGTGCACGTCGATCAGCAGTAGCTGCGGGTTGAATATCCAGATGAAGGGCAGGATCACCGTGCGCAGTGCGTATACAGCGCCCTGGATGCCGGTCTTGATGGCGTCCTCGCCGCTGATCGCCGCCGCCGCGAAGGTGGCCAGGCCCACCGGCGGCGTGATGTCGCCCATGATCCCGTAGTAGAAGACGAACAGGTGTACCGCGATCAGCGGGATGATCAACCCGCTCTGCGCGCCCAGCTCGACCACCACCGGCGCCATCAGTGTCGCCACCAGCACGTAGTTGGCGGTGGTCGGCACGCCCAGGCCCAGCACCAGGCAGATAAAGGCGATGAACAGCAGCATCAGCAGCACGTTGCCCTGGCTGACGAACTCGACGAAGTCGGTCATGCGCAAGCCCAGGCCGGTGAGCGTGATGCCGCCGACGATGACGCCCGCCGTCGCCGTGGCGACCCCGATGCCGATCATGTTGCGCGAGCCATCCGTCAGCCCGCCGACCACGTCGCCAAAGCCGCGCCGCCAGGCGCCGCCCAGCGCCTGCCCGCGCAGCGCCAGCGTGATCGGGCGCTGCGTCAGCATCAGCACGATCAGCACCACGATGGCCCAGAAGGCCGACAGCGACGGCGACATCTCCTCGACCATCAGGCACCAGATCAGCGTGCCGATGGGCAACAGGTAGTGCAGCCCGGCGCGCACCGTGGGCCAGGTGTCGGGCGGCTTGGGGTTGTGGATGTCGATGTCCTGGGGCAGGTCCGGGCAGGCGGCCGCCTGCCGGATGCTGACGAAGTACAGCGCCAGTACCACCGCGCCCACCGCCCACGGCGCCGCGGCGCCGAGCCCGGCCTTGATGCCCGCCAGCAGGGCGTACAGCGCCGCCACCACGACGATGCTGCCCGACAGGCCCAGGCCGAAGCGCACGGCCACCTCGCCCCAGGTCTTGGGCTGGCGGAAGAGCATCGGGCGCATGTTCATCTTCAGCGCCTCGAGGTGGACGATGTAGAAGAGCCCGATGTAGCTCAATGTGGCCGGCAGGATGGCGTGCTTGACGATCTCTGCATAGCTGATGCCCACGTACTCGACCATCAGGAAGGCCGCCGCGCCCATCACCGGCGGCATGATCTGGCCGTTCACCGAAGACATGGTCTCGATGGCGCCGGCCTTGACGCCGCCGTAGCCGGCCTTCTTCATCAGCGGGATGGTGAAGATGCCGCCGCTGACCACGTTGCTGACCGAGCTGCCGCTGATCATGCCGTTCAGCGCCGAAGAGACCACCGCCACCTTGGCCGGCCCGCCGCGCAGGTGGCCCAGTGCCGCGAAGCTGACCTGCATCATGTAGTTGCCGCCGCCGGCGCGGTCGAGCAGGGTGCCGAAGAGCACGTAAACGAAGATGGTGCCCACGCTGACACCCAGCGCGATGCCGTAGACGCCTTCGGTAGTCAGCCACAAGTGCGACATCAGCCGGTTCACCGACGCGCCCTTGTGCGCCAGCACATCGGGCATGTAGGGGCCGAGCATCGCGTAGCCGATGAAGACGAGCGCCAGCACCGCCATCGGCCAGCCGACGGCACGCCGCGTGGCCTCGAGCAGCAGCACCAGGCCGACGACGGCCACGCCGACATCCATCGTCGTCGGCTGGCCCGGCCGTGTGGCCAGCTGGGCGTAGAACAGCAGCAGGTAAGCGCCGGCAAAGGCCCCCGCCAGCGCCATCACGATGTCGAGCAGTGGTACGCGGTCGCGCGGCGAGTTGCCGAACGCGGGCCAGGCCATGAAGGCCAGGAACATCGCCAGCCCCAGGTGCAGGGCGCGCGCCTCGGTGTCGTTGAGGATGCCGATGCCGAAGGTGAACGGCAGCGGCGAGGCATACCAGAGCTGGAACAGCGCCCAGCCCAGCGAGACGACGAAAATCACACGGGCGGCCAGACCGTGCGGCTTGCGCGCGCCGGTGTCGGCCTTGGCGACCAGTTCCTGCAGCGCCTCGGGCGCCTTCTCGATGTCGGTGGCCACAGCGCAGTCCTGTCAGGCGAATCTGTCGAACGAATGAAAAAGGGGCGAAGCTTGCGGCTTCGCCCCCGGCAGTGGTGGGTTCAGGGCCGACGCGATCAGTGCGATCAACGCGGCATCCAGCCCTTCTCGCGGTAGTAGCGCAGCGCGCCTTCGTGCAGCGGCGCGGACAGGCCGTTCTTGATCATGTCCTCGGGCTTCAGGTTGGCCAGCGCCGGGTGCAGGCGCTTGAACTCGTCGAAGTTCTCGAACACCGCCTTGACCACCTCGTAGACGGTCTCTGGCGAGGTCTTGGTGGACGCCACCACGGTGGCCGTCACGCCGTAGGTCTGCACCGGGTTCGGGTTGTTCGGGTACAGCCCGCCGGGAATGGTGGCCTTGGCGTAGAAGGGCTTGTCTGCCACCAGCTTGTCCACCGCCGGGCCGGTGAGCGCCACCAGCTGCGCGCCGCACGAGGTGGTCGGGTCCTGGATGTTCGCGCTGGGGTGGCCGACGGCGAAGAAGAAGCCGTCGATCTTGCCGTCGCACAGGGCCGGGCCGTGTTCATCGGCGCGCAGCTCGGAGGCGAGCGAGAAGTCGCCCAGCTTCCAGCCGATCGCGGCGAGCATCTCTTCCATCGACGCGCGCGTGCCCGAGCCGGGGTTGCCGACGTTGAAGCGCTTGCCGCGGAAATCGGCGAAGGTGCGCACGCCGGACTCCTTGCGCGCGAGCACGGTGAAGGGCTCGGGGTGCACCGAGAACAGCGCGCGCATGTCGGTATAGGCGCCGGCGTCCTTGAACTGGTTCAGGCCGCGGGCGGCATTGAACTGCACGTCGCTCTGCGCAAAGCCGAGGTCGAGCTCGCCAGCGCGGATGGTGTTGACGTTGAAGACCGAACCGCCGGTGGATTCGACCGAGCAACGGATGCCGTGCTTGGCGCGGTCCTTGTTGACCAGCCGGCAGATGGCACCGCCGGCGGCGTAGTAGACGCCGGTCACGCCGCCGGTGCCGACGGTCATGAAGCGCTGCTGTGCCATGGCGGCGGGCGCGGCGAGGGTGGTGGCCACCAGGGCGGCCAGGGTCAGCTTGAAGCGCATCGGGAAGACTCCGTTGAGGATGAAGGCGAAGATTCTCCGCCAAGAGATACGAGTAAGGGCATTGTGCCGAGCACGCCCGCCACTGCGTTCAGGCCGGCAGCACGTCGTCGAGGGCGAGGGCGAGCTTGTCGGCCAACTCCTCGAGGTGAGCGATGGTGCAGATGAAGGGCGGAGCGAGCAATACGTGATCGCCCTGCTCGCCGTCCACCGTGCCGCCCATCGGGTAGCACAGCAGCCCGCGCTGCATCGCCGCGGCCTTGAGCCGGGCGTGGGTGCGCGCGGCAGCCGGCAGCGGTGCCTTGCTTGCGCGGTCGGCGACCAGCTCGACGCCCAGAAACAGGCCGCGGCCGCGGATGTCGCCCACGTTCGGATGCGTGCCCAGGCGCTCGGCCAGCCGTGCGGCCAACCAGAGGCCGTGCTCGCGCACCTGCGGCAGCAGTTCGCGGATCAGCGGCTGCACCGCCAGTGCGGCCGCGCAGGCCACCGGGTGGCCGAGGTAGGTGTGGCCGTGCTGGAAGAAGCCGCTGCCAGCGCGCAGCGCCTCGACGATGCCGCTCTTCACCAGCACGGCGCCGATCGGCTGCACGCCCGCGCCCAGGCCCTTGGCGATGACCTCGATGTCGGGCACAACGCCGTCGTG
>JBBQOR010000279.1:0-4346 GCA_038331055.1 Burkholderiales bacterium | reverse complement strand
CTACACGGGGGTGGCGGTCGCCATCTTCCTGAGTTACCTCGCGCCGGTGTATCTGGCGTTTGTGGCGCCGCTCGTCCTCAAGGAGAAAACGGAGCGCATCGTCTACGTCGCCCTCGTGGTCGGGCTCGCCGGCATGGCGCTGATACTGGTGCCGGGCCTCGTACTCGAGGGCGTCAAGCTCTCGGCTCCGGGCCTGCTGTGTTGTTGCGGCGCGAACCCAGCGCGCCGACATAGAAGGCCGGCGTCTTCAGCGCCTCCATCAGCGCCAGATCGTCGAGCTTGGGGTCGTGCGTGACGGCGACGACGGCGCTGTGCGCATCCAGGTTCATCGCCAGCACCAGGTCATCGGGCATCTGGCGCGAGAGCGTGACCCCTTCCAGGGCCGCCCAGCCCTCGTGGTACTCCTCGCGCGGCTCGCCGATGGTGACGCGGTAGTCGAGCATCACCGCAAAGCCGGCCAGATAGCGCGAGAGCTGCCCACCGCCGATGATCAAGAGGCGCAGCCGCGGGCCATGCACTGTGGTCAGCGTGCGCTCGTCGAAGCGCACCGTGTCGCCCTCGTCGGCGGGCTCCAGCGCAACCAGACCCGTCGCCATGTCCAGGCGGCGGCGTACACGCCGGTGCTGTTCGATCGCCGCCAGCAGTTCACGCAGCAACGACTGCACCGACAGCGGCTCCAGCACCACCAGCACCGTGCCGCCGCAGGGCAGGCCGAAGCGCTGCGCCTCCTCGGCGCTGGCGCCGTAGGTGGTGGTCTGCGGCAGCCGGCTGGCCAGTTCACCACGCGCCACGCGGCCGATCAGGTCGTCCTCGATGCAGCCGCCCGAGACGCTGCCGGCCACCTGCCCGTCGTCGCGGATGATCATCAGGCTGCCCGGCGGGCGCGGGCTGCTGCCCCAGGTGCGCACCACCGTGCCCATCACGACGCGGTGGCCTCGGTTCATCCAGTCCATCGCGGTGCGGATGACTTCGACGTCGATGCTGTTCATGGCGGGCCAGGTCGTACGCGGGCAGGCAGTATGCGCCGGCACCGGCCGACCGTCAGAACAGCCCGCCGACGTTCGCCAGCGTCAGCCCGCCCAGCAGCGCAAACAAGGCCGCGCTCAGCCCGTGCACCCAGCGCATCGAGACGCGACGCGCGATCCGCTCGCCCAGGAACACCGCCGGCACGTTGGCGAGCATCATGCCCAGCGTGGTGCCGGCCACCACCGCCAGCAGGTCGCTGAAACGCGCGGCCAGCGCCACCGTGGCGATCTGCGTCTTGTCGCCCATCTCGGCGATGAAGAAGGCCACCAGCGTGGTGCCGAAGACGCCCAGCCTGCCCGGCCCGGCCTGCACCTCGCCGGCCTTGTCGGGCACCAGCATCCAGACCGCCATTGCCAGGAAGCCCAGTCCGACCACCCAGCGCAGCCAGTCCGGGCCGAGCGCACGCGCCACGCCCTCGCCGACCAGCCCGGCCAGCGCGTGGTTGGCCAGCGTGGCCACCAGGATGCCGGCCACGATCGGCCACGGCTTGCGAAAGCGCGCCGCCAGCACCATCGCCAGCAGCTGCGTCTTGTCGCCCATCTCGCCGAGGGCGACGATGCCGGTCGACACGAGAAAGGCTTCGATGGGCGGTGGCTTGCGCTTGAGTGCGGGTGGCGCTCAGGGCAGCGCGAGCGCCGTCGGCCAGCGAAGCGTGTGGCCGGTCTCGCGCTCGAAGCGGGCCAGGTCCTCGGGCGTGTCGATGTCGACGCGGTAGTGCCGGTTGTCGGTCTCGAAGGCCTGCACCGCCTCGGGGTGCGCCGCCTGCCACTGACGGCAACCCAGCTGCGCGCCGCCGGCGAGGACTTGCGCGCGCACCTCGGCGCTGAAGATCACCGGGTTGCCGCGCTCGCCGCCGATCTGCGGGTAGACCACCAGCACGCCTTCGGGGCGGTTCTCGAAGGCGTCGATCAGGGCCGCGATGTCCTGCGCGTCGAGCAGCGGCTGGTCAGCCAACGCCACGATCACGGCGTCGGGCTGGCCGGCCAGCGCCGCCAGCCCGATGCGCTGCGAAGACACCTGGCCGTCGTCGGGGTTCGGGTTGCGCACCACGGTGACGGGGGAGTTCTGAACCACCGGCTCGATGCGCTCGGCATGGTGGCCAAGCACCACCACCACCTCGTCGACCCCGGCGCCAGAAAGCGCGATCAGCTGGCGCCAGATCAGCGGCACGCCGTCGAGCTCGAGCAGGCTCTTGGGCCGAGACCCGATGCGCGACCCGGCCCCGGCGGCCAGCAGCACGGCAGACAGCTTCACAGGCGCTCAGGACTTCTTGCCGAAGAGACCCATCCACCAGCCCTTGATCAGACCCCACATCAGTGCCAGCGCGTTGATCTCCTGCACGGGCTTGGGCGGCGGCACGGTGGCCGCGGGGCTGGCCTGGACAACCAGTGCCGCGCCTTCTCCGGGCGCCGCGGCGGGCGCAGGCACCGCCGCTGCGGCGATGCGGAAGTTGTCGGCAAACTGGCCGAGCATCATGTCCGACACCGGCACCAGCAACCGGCTGCCGAACTGCGCCAGCTTGCCGCTGACGACGATCGTCGCCGTGCCCACCAGCGTGCTGCTGCCGGCGGTCTCGCCCGGCTCGACGCGCGCGCTGAGGTTCATCGAGGCCGAGGAGCCGGACTTGTCCGCCCCCTTGCCGAGCATCTGCAGCGAACGGGTGGCGGCGTCCAGCGCCAGCACCTCGATGTCACCACCGAAGCTCATCACCGCCGGGCCCACCTTGGCCTTCACCGTGCCCTTGTAGTGCGTGTCGTCGATCTGTTCGGTGATCGCCGCGCCGGGCATGCAGCCGGCCGTGGCGCGCACGTCCGACAGCACAGCCCAGGCTTGTTCAGGGCCGGCTGCCAGCGGGTAACGCTTCTCGAGTCTGACTTCCATTGACAGGGCGATTCGGCGGGAGTTCGAGGGCTTGCAAGACCACCGCTGGATTCTTGGCGGTGCAGTCGGTGAGTATCGCGCTGCACGCAACCCATTGGTCGGCCGGGCGAGGGCGGCGCTCAGCGCAGAGACGCGATCGGTTTCAGCGGGGTGCCGAAGCGCTCCTTCAGCGGCGCCGCACCCAGCGGCGGGAACTCGAAAGGCGCTTCGGGCACGGCGTGCTCGGGCACATGGTCGAGCAGGTGGCGGATCAGCGTCAGCCGACCGCGGCGCTGCTCGTTGAAGTCGACCAGTGTCCACGGCGCATGCCGCGTGTGCGTGGCTTTGAGCATCGCGTCGCGCGCGCGGCCGTACTCGGCGTACTTGGCGCGCGCGTCGACGTCGATCGGGCTCAGCTTCCAGCGCTTGTGCGGGTCGGCCAGGCGCTCGGCAAAACGCTCCTCCTGCTTGTCCTGGTCGACCGTCAGCCAGTACTTGAAGAGCAGGATGCCTTCGTCGGCGAGCATCTTCTCGAACACCGGCGCCTGTTTCAGAAAGCCACGCACCTGCTCTTCGGTGCAAAAACCCATCACCCGCTCGACGCCGGCGCGGTTGTACCAACTGCGGTCGAAGAGCACGATCTCACCGGCCGCCGGCAGGTACGGCACATAGCGCTGGAAGTACCACTGCGTCTTCTCGCGGTCGCTGGGCTTGGCCAGCGCGACGGTGCGGCACTGGCGCGGGTTCAGCGTCTCGGCGATCGCCGAGATGGCGCCCCCCTTGCCGGCGGTATCGCGGCCCTCGACGAGCACCAGCAGCCGCTGGCCGGTGTACTGCAGCCAGCGCGCCACCTCGTTGAGCTCAAGCTGCATCGGCGCGAGCTTCTCCAGATATTCCCCCTTGCCGAACTTGCCACTGATGTGCTTCAGCTTCTTGGTGACGCTCTTTTCCGGGCTGGCCATGCGCTTTGTCTCCGTCGCTTTCACTCGATACAAGGGAAGCTTCAGCATACCTGGATGCGGCCCTCCGGGCCGCATCGAACAGCTTGCCTGATCATCGTTCAGCACGCTTGCCCACCCCTCATTCGGGCGTGGTTTTGGCATTCCGGCAACAGCCTCGCTCCTAGACTGGAATGGTCGTATCCGCCGATTCCGTCGTTCCACCGCCCGCTCCCGGAGAAACCCTGTGCTGAAACGCTTTGTTCGACTGCCCGCTCTTGCCCTGCTTGCTGCCGCCGCGGTGCTTGCAGGCTGCGCCACCGGAGGCAAGACCATTCACACCACCACCGAGGTCTATCCGGCCATCGGCCCGTATTCGCAGATGGTGCAGACGGGCAACCTGTACTTCCTGGCCGGCGTGATCCCGCTCAACAAGGCCGGCAATGCCGTGCAGGGCGCGACGATCGAAGAGCAGACCAAGCTGGTACTGGACTACATCGGCGCCAAGCTGAAGGCGCAAGG
>JBBQOR010000278.1:0-4355 GCA_038331055.1 Burkholderiales bacterium | reverse complement strand
CTCGTCACCGGCACCGCCTTCGCCCTGGCCGCCGGGCTGATGTGGGGGCTGGTCTTCGTCGCGCCGCTGCTGCTGCCCGAGTACCCGGCGGCGCTGCTGAGTTGTGCGCGCTACGTGGCCTTCGGCCTGATCGCGCTGCCGCTGGCCTGGCTTGACCGCAAGCTGCTGCGCGAGCTGAGCCGTGCCGACTGGATCGAGGCGCTCAAGCTCTCGCTGGTGGGCAACCTGCTGTACTACCTGCTGCTGGCCGCGGCCATCCAGCGCGCCGGCGCGCCGCTGCCGACGATGATCATCGGCACGCGGCGGGGGGTCATCGCGCTGGTCTCCAATCGACTCGACGCGCGGCGCGACGGCCGCCTGCCCTGGCGCCGCCTGCTGCCCTCGCTGGGCTTGATCGTCATCGGCATCGCGCTGGTCAACCATGCCGAGCTGGCGCAGTTGCGCGCCGACCCCGCGCGTGTGCTGGCCGACGAGCTGCCCAGGTACGCGCTCGGCGCGCTGCTGGCCATCGGCGCCGTGGTCTGCTGGACCTGGTATCCGCTGCGCAACGCCGACTGGCTGCGCGCCCACGCCGAGCGCAGCCCGCGCGTCTGGGCCACGGCGCAGGGCGTCGCCACGCTGCCGCTGGCCGCTGCCGGCCTGGCGCTGTTCTGGGCCTACAGCGCGGCCAGCGGGTCGGCGTTCCCGATGCCGCTGGGCCCGCAGCCGATGCGCTTCGTGCTGCTGATGCTGGTCATCGGCCTGTTCGCATCGTGGCTGGGCACGCTGTGCTGGAACGAGGCCAGCCAGCGGCTGCCGACCTCGCTGTCCGGTCAGCTGATCGTCTTCGAGACGCTGGCGGCCCTGGGCTACGCCTTCGCGCTGCGCGGCCAGCCGCCGCAATGGCCCACGCTGGCCGGCATCGGCCTGCTGGTGGCCGGTGTGGTGTGCGCACTGCGCGGGCCGCCTCCGCGCCCAGCGCCGATACTCCGGCCCCATGCTTGAGACCCTCACCCAGCTGGTGCTGGCCCAATGGGCGGCGCTGGATGACCCCCGGGAATGGTGGGCGGTGGTGGCCGGCGCCGTCGGCGGCGTGCTGATCATCATCAGCGCCTTCGTGCGCACGATGGTGCCGCTGCGCTGGCTGGCGGTGGGCAGCAACATCGGCTTCGTCTTCTACGGTGTGCTGCACCCGTCGCCGATGGTGGCGGTGCTGCACATCGTGCTGCTGCCGGTGAACATCTGGCGCGTGACCGACATGATCCGCCTGACGCGCCGCGCCCGCGCGACCGCCGGCGATGGCGGGCAGCTGCAGGTGTGGCTCAAGCCCTACATGCGCGTGCGTCGTCGCCGCCCCGGCGCGGTGATCTTCCGCAGCGGTGATGTTGCCGACCGCCTGTACTACCTTGTCGAGGGCACGGTCGACCTGCCCGAGCTGGGCCGCACGCTCGAAGCGGGCCAGATGTTCGGCGAGATCGCCTTCTTCGCGCCCGACCGCCGGCGCTCCAGCGGCGCGGTCTGCCGCACCGGGTGCACGCTGATGTCGATCGACGAGGACACCTTCAAGCAGCTGTGCCACCAGGACCCGGACTTCGGCTTTCACGTCGTGAGCCTGATCGCCGCCCGGCTGGCCAGCGATGTGACACGGCTGCGCCAACAGCGGGAAGGCGCTGCGACCTGATCAGCCACGTGAATTGCGCAGCCACTGGGTACACTGCGCCGCCCATCCACAGACAGGTGCCCCATGAAACTCATGTCCGCGCTAGCCGCCGTCGTGGCCCTCGCCTGTGCTCCGTTGGCCGGTGCGCTGGCGGCCGACCCGCCGAAGCCGGCGAGTCCGGCCAAGGGCCCGAAGACCAACTTCATCGACCATTCCAGCCGCGCGCTGATCGACGAAGCGACGGCCAAGAAGCTGATGGATGACAACATTCCCGCGCGTGTGTGGAAGGTCTACCCGGCCGCCCAGTACGTGTTCGTGAGCCAGGTCGAGGGCGGCATGACCGCCGCCGGCATCTGCGTCGTCACCGCGCGCACGATGCTGATGACGATCACGCCGGCGATGAAGGCGCCGCTGTTCAGGCCGCAGAAGACGACCACCGTCTTCGACGCCCAGCCCGGCGCCACCGGCGAGCAGTGCAAGACGCTCGCGCGCGACAAGCTGGTCGAGGCGACCAAGGCGATCGTCACTTCGCTCGTCAAGACCTGAGCCTTGCCCGCGTCGATCGGCGGTGAGAGCCGAAGACCATCCAGTTGAGCGCGATCCCGTCCCTGGCCAGCGACGAGCTGGCGGCGCTGCTCTCCGTCACGCGGCGGCTGGCCGCGCCCTTCAAGCTGTCGGCCATGTTGGCCGAAGTGACGGCCGCAGCCTGCAGCGTGCTGCAGGCCGAGCGCGCCTCGGTCTGGCTGCTGGATGCCGCGCGCCACGAGTTGGTGCTGGAGGTGGCCAGCGATATCCGCCATGTGCGCATCCCGCAGACCCACGGCCTGGTGGGCGCCTGCGTCTCGGCCCGCGCGCCGATCAACGTGCCCGACTGCTACGCCGACCCGCGCTTCGACGCCTCGGTCGACCGCCGCTCGGGCTTTGTCACGCGCTGCAGCCTCACGCTGCCGCTGGTCGACCACCAGGACACGCTGGTCGGCGTGATGCAGGTGCTGAACAAGCGCGGCGGCGTGTTCGAAGACGACGATCAGGCGCTGGCCGAGGCACTGGCGGCGCAATGCGCGGTGGCGCTGTCGCGCGTGCGCATGACCGAGCAGGTGATCGCCGCCGAGGCGATGCGCAAAGAGCTCGAACTGGCTGCCGTGGTGCAGGCCAGCGCGCTGCCGCAGACGCTGCCGCAGCTGCCGGGCTACCGCATGCACGCCACCTTCCGCCCGGCCCAGCAGACCGGCGGCGACGGTTACGACCTGGCGCTGGTGCAGGGCGGCCTGCTGGTGCTGCTGGCCGACGCCACCGGCCACGGCATCGCGCCGGCGCTGTCGGTGACGCAGATGCAGGCCATGTTGCGCATGGCCTTTCGCCTGGGCGCGCCGCTCGAGACCGTGTTCCACGAGGTCAACGACCGGCTGGCCGAGACGCTGCCCGACAGCCACTTCGTCACCGCCTTCATCGGCCTGCTCGACCCCGCAACCCACCTGCTGCGTTTCATCAGCGGCGGGCAGGGGCCGATCCTGCACTACCAGGCCGGCGCCGACGCCTTCGTCGCGCACAAGGCGACCAGCTTTCCGATGGGCGCGATGCCGCTGCGCAAGCCGCCCAAGGCGGTGTCGATGGACCTGGCCGCGGGCGACATCCTGGTGCTGCTGTCCGACGGCATCTACGAGTACGAAAACGCGGCCGGCGAGGTGTTCGGCCGCGAGCGTGTCGAGTCGGTGGTGCGCGAGGCTGCCGCCGCGCCGCCGTCCTTGATCGCCGAGCGGCTGCTGCAGGCGCTGGCCGTCTTCGCCGACGGCGCGCCGCAGGACGACGACATCACGATGGTGCTGCTGCAGCGGCAGGCGCTGCCCGCGTTGTCATGATGCTGTCGCACGGCCGGGGCATAAGGCGAGGTTCGGCCGCGAACCGAGGCCCATGGATGACGCGACGCAAGCAAGCCACAGGAGCGAAGAAACATGCAGATGGAACTGATTGAGCTGGACGGGCCGGTGAACCTGGTGCGGCTGGACGGCCGGCTCGATGCGCCCGGCGCCGATACGCTGGGCATGCGCTTCACCGCCGCCACCGTCGCGCAGGGGCGCCCCGTCATCGTCGACCTGTCCGGCGTGACTTTCATCGCGTCGATGGGCATCCGGCTGCTGATCTCCTGCGCCAAGGGCGCGCACCTCAAGGGCCACAAGTTCGTGCTCTTCGGCGCCCAGCCCTTCGTGCAGGACGTCTTCGAGCAGGCCGGGCTGGACCAGATCCTCGATATCGCCGCGTCAGAGGCCGAAGCGCTGGAACGGCTGTCCGCCTGAGTTTGCGGTGGCACCGACGGCAGTGCGATCCATGCAGTTGCGCCTGCCTGCCGACGGCGCATCGATCGAGCGAGCGCGGCTGGCCGTGCTGGATCATCTGGCCGCCTACGAACCCAGCCCGCGCCTGGTCTTCGCGGTCGAACTGATCCTCGAAGAGACGCTGACCAACATCGTGCGCCACGCCTACCGTAGCGAAGGCGGCGGCGAAGGCAGCGGCGGCGAGGCCGGGCACCAGATCGACCTGCAGGTGGACGTCGATGCAGCCGATCTGGTGCTGCGCTTTGGCGACGACGGCGCGGCTTTCGATCCGGCCCGGGCGCCGGCCCCGCAGCGGCCCGCCACACTGGCCGAGGCCGTGCCCGGCGGGCTGGGCGTGATGCTGGTGCGCCGCTACGCACGCAGCGTGGCCTACGAGCGCGTGG
>JBBQOR010000277.1:0-4372 GCA_038331055.1 Burkholderiales bacterium | reverse complement strand
CGATGGCGAGGTTGGGTGCGTCCTCAGCCATCCGGGGCTGCAGGATCGGGTGCTGCCCCGGGCGCCAGACGGCGCCAGCCGCCTGATGGGTGCGCAGGTGCGCTGCGTATCGCATCCGACTGCGGGCCGCGAGCGTATAGGGCGCGGACGACGCTGTGCGCGCTGGGCGTGCGGCGCGAAACCCGAACCAGGAGCGAAGATGAAGAACATGTTCGAACGGCTTTTCGTCGCAGCGGCTTGCGCCGCCGCTGTCGGCAACGCGTCGGCCGTCGGCCTGCTCGGACTGACCGACGCGAACGTGTTGCTGCGCTTCGACAGCAGCACGCCGGGCAGCGTGTCGAGCTCGGCCATCACCGGCCTGGCGGGTGGCGAAAGCATCGTCAGCATCGACTACCGCAACCCCAATGCCACGGTCTATGGTCTGTCCAGCCTGGGCAACCTGTATGCGCTGAATGCCTTCACTGGCGCCGCCGCCGCCTTCGGCAGCGGTGTCGTGCCGGTGGTGGCCGCGGGCGTGACTTACGAGCTCGACTGGAATCCCAGCAACAACAACCTGCGGGTGATCGGCAACGGCGCGGCGCCGAACAGCAACCGGGCCTTCAACTTCGGCAACGGCTCGACGGCGGTGCAGACTGCACTGTCGATCTTCGGCAGCGCCGTGGTGCCCAACGTGGTGGGTGCGGGCTACGCCAGCAACTTCGCCGGGTCACCGGCGGCGACCTTGCCGCTGTACTACATCGACGGCGCCACCGACGCGCTGTACGTCAACACCAATGCCTTTGCCGGCGGCGTGCTGAGCAAGGTCGGCGACCTGACCCTGAGCGGCGTGCCCTTCGGTGTCAACAACCCGTCGGGCTTCGAGATCCACGCGAACGGGGTCGGCTATGTGTCGTGGCGAGAGAACCTGTACACCATCGACCTCGGCAGCGGCGCGCTGACGCCGCAGGGTTCGATCGGCGCCAACTTCAACGTGATCGGCCTGACCACGATGCCGATTCCCGAGCCAGGCACCTACGCGCTGATGGCCGTCGGCCTGTTGGGCGTCGGCGCCATGGTGCGTCGCCAGCGCGGATGACCCGGTCGACTGCCTGCTGGTGGCGCTCTTCACCCAGGCAGATGGCAAGAGACCCAGTGCCCCTGGGAGTTCTGCTCGAGCTGCGGCTTGTCGGTATTGCACAGCGGCTTCTCGGTATTGCACAGCGGCTTTTCGCGATCGGGCAGCGGGTGTGGAAGTGGCAGCCCGTTGGCGGGTTCAACGGGTTCAGGCTGGCGTAAGGGTCCTGGAAATTGATCTGCATTTCGCGCGAGAGTGCGTGCTCTTGCCGCAGCCCGATTCGCCGACTACGCCCAGCGTTTCGCCGGCGGCCATCTCGACCGAGGCCTATGTGCTGGCGGCCAACAGCGTCGAGGCCAGCTTCGGCAGTGCGGCGCAGAAGACCGGTTGGCGGGCTGCGCTCGACGCCGAGTTTGCCGCCGCGGGCTGAGCCCTGCCCCCGAGCGCCCGACGCAGCCCGGCCCGGGCGGCGTTCAGTACTTCATCGCGATCAGTCGGGCCCGCATCGCCTGCAGCGAACGCCGCACGCGATCGATATCCTGCGTCGGGCAGACCGACAGGATGTCGTCGGTCAGCACGTCGACCGAAGTCTCGGCGCGCCGGTACACCGCAGCCCCGTCAGCGGTGATGCGCACCACGACGGCACGTCTGTCGCGCTCCGAATCGAGGCGCTCGACCAATCCTCGGGCCTCCATGCCGTGCAGCATGCGTGTCAGGCGGGTGCGCTCGTAGGCCGTCCACTGCGCCAGCTCCTGCATCGTCATCTCGCCGCGGCGCAACAGGGTGCCCAGCGTGCGCCACTCGGTGGGCAGCAGCCCGAAGGGCTTGAGTTCGTCGTTGAGCGCCCGATCGCGGCGATAGACGACCTGCGTGCATAGAAAGAAGAGGTGGTCTTCGAGTTCCAACGCCGGGCTCTGAGGTGCAGTGCAGCCCCGACTGTACGCAGGCGCGGGCAGATGCGTGCATTTGCACGCACAGGCACGGTCCTTGCTGAGGTCTGCAGCAAGCCGGTCTTTGCACGGTCTTTGCGCAGGAGTGCACCAGCATGAACGACACCGCGTCCTTTATCGCCGACATCGGCGACACGCCCTTCGACGCGGACCCCGAGACCGTACGCCGCAAGAGCCGCGACATGACGGCCACCTTCAGCCCGGTCATGAAACAGGACGCGCTGGAGCACGTGGCCGATGTCATCGTGCGCCCGCGAACGAAAGAGGACGTGCTGCGCATCGCGTCGGCGGCGGCGCGCACGCGCATGCCGCTGGTGATGCGCGGCGGCGCCACCGCCAACTTCGGCCAGGGCATCCCGCTGCGCGGCGGGGCGATGGTGGACATGACCGGCCTGTCGCAGGTGCTGTGGACGCGCGACCAGCGCGTGCGCGCTCAGGCCGGTGCGCGCCTGATCGCGATCGACGAGGTCACGCGGCCCACCGGCTGGGAGTTGCGCATGCACTCGTCGACCAGGCGCGCCGCCACCATCGGCGGCTTCGTCGGCGGCGGCCATGCCGGGGTCGGCAGTTGCTGCTACGGGATCCTGCGTGACCGCGGCAACATCGCCGGCCTGGAGGTCGTCAGCGTCGAGGTCGAGCCGCGCGTGGTCGAACTGCGCGGCGACCGCGTCAACCTGGTGCACCACGCCTACGACAGCAACGGCATCATGACCGAGGTCGAGATGCCGCTGGCGCCGGCCTGGGCTTGGCAGGAACAGATCGTCGTGTTCCCGGAGTTCATGACCGCGGTGCGCTTCGCGCACATGCTCGCCACCGCCGACGGCATCGTGAAAAAGCTCGTCTCGGTCATGGGCCCGGGCATCTGGAAGCGGATGCGCATGTTCGTGCCTTACGGTCGCGACGGCCACAGCGTCGTGCTGGCGATGATCGCCGGGCCCTTCGTCGAGAACTTTCTCGAACTGGTGCGCGAGTTCGGCGGCGAAGTCACCGCATCGGCGGCTGAAGGCGCAGGGCCCTACCGTCTGCCGCTTTACGAGTTCGCCTGGGGTCACACGCGCATGCACATCAACCGCGACCACCCCGAGATGGTCGAGAACGTCGGCCTGTACCTCGACCCGGGTCTGGTCGAGTCCATCGCGCGCAGCCACAACCGCTTCAAAGACCTGGGCGACATGCACTTCGAGGCCAAGCGCTTCGACGGCAAGCTCAGCTTCCAGGGCTCGCCGCTGTTCGCCTACCGGGGCGAAGCGCATCTGGCCGAGGTGATGCGGGCCATGGCCGACGACGGCGCGATGGTCGCCAACAACCACACCTTTCTCGTCAAGGAAGGCGGCATGAAGTCGGTGGATGGCGAGGACGTCGTGTTCAAGCGCGCGATGGACCCGCACGACCTGATGAACCCGGGCAAGTTGCGCTTCGACGCCCAGGCCCGAGAAGAAAGCACCGGCGCTGATCTGCCCGGCGAGGGCTGGCGCTACGCGAGCACGCGTGCGCCCGAGGCCGCCGCCACGCCCAACTGAACCACCCGAACCACCTGAACCACCTGAACCGAAGGAGCCATCGCATGAACGCCAAAGGAATCTCCCGCCGCAGCGCCCTGGCCGCCATTGCCGGCAGCGCCACGCTGGCGGCCCCGGCCTTCGTCCGCCACGCAGGCGCGCAGGGGCTGACCAAGGTCAGCTACCAGACCGGCTGGCTCGCGCAGGCCGAACACGGCGGCTTCTACCAGGCGGTGGCCACCGGCCTGTACCGCGACGCGGGTCTGGAGGTCGAGATCCGCAAGGGCGGCCCGCAGATGAACGTCAATACGATCTTCCTCGCCGGCAACGTCGACTTCTGCGAGTTCGACAGCTTCCGCATGCTCAACTTCTTGCAGCAGTCGCTGCCCGGCGTCGCGGTGGCCTCGTTCTTCCAGAAAGACCCGCGCGTGCTGCTGTCGCATCCGGGCATGGGCAACGACAACCTGGCTGCGCTCAAGGGCAAGCCGATCCTCGTCGCCACCACCGGGCGCCAGACCTACTGGATCTGGCTCAAGGCGCGCTTCGGCTACACCGACGAGCAGATCCGGCCCTACACCTTCAACCTCGCGCCCTTCCTGGCCGACAAGCAGGTGTCGATGCAGGGCTTCCTGTCCAGCGAGCCCTTCGCCGCGCGCGAGGCCGGCGTCGAGCCGGTCATCCACCTGCTGGCGGACGCGGGCTTCGACAACTACTCCAACGTGCTGCTGGCCGCGCCGAAGATGGTGCAGGAGCGGCCCGACCTCGTGCAGCGCTTCGTCGACGCCACGGCCAAGGGCTGGGAGACCTACATGAACGGCGATGCGTCGGCGGCCAATGCACTGATCCGCCAGGCCAACCCCGAGATGACC
>JBBQOR010000276.1:0-4374 GCA_038331055.1 Burkholderiales bacterium | reverse complement strand
GATGCCTTTTGCCCAGTTGCGCCGCGAGGCCGTGCGCGCCTTGACCGACCTCATCGGCCCCTCGGCCGAGGGGCTGGCGATCCGCATGGAGCGTGCACGCGACAGCGCCGAGCTGCGTCCGCTGGTCGCCCTGGCGCAGGGCATGATCGCCAACACGCGCGGGCGCCAGCGCGCCGACGACTACGGCATGCGCTTCGGCAGCTGATCCGAGTGCTGCTCAGCCTGCTGCGGCAGCCGTTCGAGCAGCATGTCCACATAGTTCTGTGCGTCCTGCCGGATCAGGATGCGCACCGGCAGGTTCTGCAGCGTCGGCGCGATCCAGACCTCGATGCTCAGCTCTCCGGGGCGGGCATTGCCGGCCTGCGGCCGCAGCCGCACCGCGGGCACCACGCCGACGGGCGTGTCGAGCAACTCCTCGCCCACCACGTCATAAACCCACAGGCCGATGCGCCGCGGCAGCGCCAGCGGAAACTCGACCTTGCTGCCCGGCCGCAGGCGTTCTGGCTGGCGCGTGAACATCCACGTCAGCTGCACGAACTGGCTGGCCGCGTCCTGCACACCGGCGACGCTGTCGACGCTTCGCTCACCGGGCAGCCATACGCGCTCGGGCTCGAAGCGCAGGCTCGTGCGCCTCGGCGCCGACCAGGCAATCCTCGTTTCCTCGTCGTAACGCAGCGGACGCAGCCCGGCCTCGGTGAGCTCGCCGTCGCTGGTCATGCGGCGCGTGATCAGCGGGGCGAACGCGGGGCCGACGAGCACGTCCAGGTGCACCTGGTAGCGCGTGCCCCGACGCACCCACTGCACCTGCGCGCGGCCGTCCAGCGGGCCGCGGTAGTCTCCGCTGAGCAGATACGACAGGCGGGTCGACGGCGGCCACTCGAAGGCCGGCGAGGCCGGCGCAGCGGCTTCGGCCACCGGCACGGCGGCCTCGGACGCGGCGGCGGCGGGTTCGATGCTCGCGGTGACCGGCTCCGGCGCCGGCGCCGGTGAAGAGGCTGCAGATGCCGACCCTGGTGCAGCGCCTGCCGGCGCCTCGGCGGCGGGCGGCGGCTCGGCCGGCGGCGGCACAGCGGAGGCCGCAGCCGCTGGCGCTTGCACACGCGCCGGCACCACCCGCCGCGGCGCGGCCGGTGCCACGGTCAGCGGTGCGGCCTGCTGCAGTTCACGCACGAAGGCCAGCTCGATGCGGCGCAGGGGCGCTTCAGCCGCCCCTTCGCCCAGGCGTGCATCCCAGACCCCGTCGACCAGCGCCAGGTGCAGCAGCGTCAGCACCAGTGCCAGCAGCGCGAGCCCCGCTCGCCGCCGCAGCACGCCTGCAGGTTCAGGTGCCGGCGGCACCGACGAAGCAGCTCAGCGCAGCCACCGCGCTGAGCTGGAAGCGCAGAGTCAGCCAGCCTTGCAGCCCGTGCTGCGGGTAGACGCGGCGGTCGACGGCGTAGCACACCAGCAGCATCGCGCCCAACAGCACCAGCGAGGCACTCGGCGGCATCAGCGCAGCCACCCACGCCACCAGCGAAGGCACCACGCCCCAGGCGAACAGCGCAGGCGCCGGTGTGGCCGAGCGAAAGGCGATGCCCCAATGGATGCCCCCGAGGAAGGAGACGATCACCGCCGCGTAAGCCGCCAGTGCCAACGCGGCGTGAGGGTGTGCGCGCGCGTCCACCAGCCAGACCAGGGCGGCGCCAACGATGAAAGGCAACAGGCCTGCATGGCCCAGCCGCCGGACGGCGATGGGCGGCACTTGGGCGGCCGACAGGACTGCGCTCAAGACCAACCTTCTTGCCGCAGCACGGGGCGACGTGTCAGCTCTTGCGCGCGGCGGCCAGCAACTTCTCCACCTCCGCCGCGGGCAGCGCGCCGGGCTTGCGCGTGCCGTCCTCGAAGACCATCGCCGGCGTGCCCTGCACGCGGTGCTTTCGGCCGAGCTCGACGTTGCGCTCGAGCGCGGCGCTGTCGCAGCTGCCGGTGGTCTTGGGCGGCGTGGTGTTTTCCACCATCCATGCGCGCCAGGTGCGCGCCGGGTCTTTCGAGCACCAGATGTCGCGCGACTTGGCCGTCGAGTCCGCGCCCAGGATCGGGTACAGGAAGGTATAGACGGTGACGTCCTTGAGCGCCATCAGGTCGCGCTCGAAGCGCTTGCAGTAGCCGCAGTTGGGGTCGGCAAAGACCACCAGCCGGCGTGCGCCCGTGCCCTGGCGGATGGTCACCGCATCCTTCAGCGGCAGCGATGCGAAGTCGATCGCGGTGAGCTTGTCGATGCGCGCCTCGGTCAGGTTGGTGCGCGTGCGGGTGTCGAACAGCACGCCCTGCAGCAGGTGGTTGCCCTGCTCGTCGGCGTAAAAGATGTCGGTGCCCACACGCACTTCCCAGATGCCGGCGATCGGCGTGCGCGTCACCTCGTCGATCTTGGGAAAGTTGGGCAACCGCTCGGTCAGGTTCTTGCGGATCACGGCTTCCTGCGCGAAAGCGCTGGCCGTGGCGAACGTCAGGACAGCCAGCAAGGCGATGAGCTTCATGGGGTCGGTCTCGGCATGGGTGAAGGGCGCGGCGGCAAGCCGGCCCTCAGGACTGCAGCGCTCGCGCGGCGAGCAGCCGCTTGAGCGGCGGCAGGTGATTGACCAGAGTCAGCCCGCGGTTGCGAAGTTCCCGCACCAACGGCTGGGGGCTGGAGAAAAGCTGCCACAGGCCGTCGGTCAGGCTGCCCATCGCACGTGTCGGCACGAAACGCTCGCGGGCGTAGCGCTGCAGCAGCCGCGGGTCGGACAGGGCGCGCCAAGGCTCGCGCTCAGAGATCACCCGGGCCAGCGATGCCACATCGGCGAAGCCCAGGTTCAGGCCCTGACCGGCCAGCGGGTGCACACGGTGGGCAGCGTCGCCCAGCAGCACCCAGCCCGGGCCGCACACCTGTTCGGCATAGGCCAGCGCCAGCGGCCAGTCGGCGCGCGGGCCGGCCAGTTGCAGCGCGCCGAGCGCGCCGCCGGTGGCGTCGGTCAAGGCCTGCTCGAAAGCGGCATCGGGCAGCGCCATCAAGTCCAGCGCACGCGCCTGCGGCAGCGACCAGACCACACCGAGTGAACGCTCGGGCACAGGCCGATCCAGCGGCAGCAGCGCCAGCACGTCGGGCGAGCGGAACCACTGGCGCGCCACAGCCCCGTGCGGCAGCGGCGCCACCACCCGCGTGGCCAGCGCGCGCTGGTCGTAGGCCATCAGCGGCATCTGCACGCCCAGGCGCTGGCGGGCGGCCGAGTCACGGCCCTCGGCCAGCACCTGCAGCGTGGCGGCGCCTTCGGGCAGGTCGTCGATCACGCTCAGATGCGGCGCGAAGTCGGCGGCACGGCGCAGCGCAGCATCCAGCTCGGACGCATCGGCGATCCAGGCCAGCGCGGGCGCACCCTGCGACCAGGCCGAGAAGTCCAGCGCGGCGCCAGCGGCGTCGCCCTCGACATGCATGTCGTAGACGGCGGTGCGCGCATCGGCGGGCAGCGCGTCCCAGACCTTCAAGATGCTGAGCAGCGCCACCGACGCGGTGTTGATGGCATAGGCGCGCACGTCAGCCGCCGCCGCAGGGCCGCTGGCGCCGCGTGCCAACGCCACCTGCAGCCCCTGGCGCGCGAGCGCCAGTGCTGCGGCGTGGGCCACGGCGCCGTTGCCGCGCACGCAGACGTCATAGGAGGGCATGATTTCATTGTAGAAGCCGCCTCGGAAACGCGAACGTTACGATCTGGACTCCCAAAGCAGCCCAGATCGGATGGCCGTGAGCGACCTCGACATCAGCCTCAGCGCCCTGTACCTGCATCCGGTCAAGTCCTGCGGCGGCATCGCCGTCGAAGAGTCGCTGCTGATCGAGACCGGGCTCGAACTGGACCGCGCATGGATGGTGGTCGATGCCTACGGCGAGATGCTGACGCAGCGTGAGTACCCCCAGCTGGCGCTGGTTCAGCCGACCCTGCGCGGCGACGACGTGGTGCTGCGCGCGCCCGGCATGCTGGCGATGCACCTGGCGCTGGACCGGGTGGAGGAGCCCTGCCGCGTGCGCGTCTGGGGCGACGAGGTGGCGGCCTACGACATGGGCGCGCTGGCGGCCCAGTGGTTCAGCGACTTCATGCGCCGCCCGGGCCTGCGCCTGGCGCGCTTCGACCCCGAGCACAAGCGCCTGTCCGACCCGCACTGGACCGGCACCGTGCCCGCCCAGACCGCGTTCGCCGACGGCTTTGCGCTGCTCGTGACGAGCAACGCCTCGCTCGCCGACCTGAACACCCGTCTTGTCGCCAGGGGCGAGGCGCCGGTGACGATGCAGCGCTTCCGCCCGAACCTGGTGCTCGACGGCCTGCAGCCCTTCGACGAAGACCACCTCGACGAGATCAGCCTGGACAC
>JBBQOR010000275.1:0-4387 GCA_038331055.1 Burkholderiales bacterium | reverse complement strand
GGCGGTGGCCTGGCTGCGTCGTTTGCGGCTCTGGCCCAGGGCGGCACCACGCTGCCCTGGCGGCCGTCCCTCGTCACGTTGTGGCTCATGTGCCTGCTGGGCGGCGCTGCCGCAGCCCTGATGCCGCACTACCACGTGCTGGGCACCGACCGCACCGGCAACGACGTGCTGGTGCAGTCGCTCAAGAGCGTCCGCACGGCCTTCGTCATCGGCACGCTGTCGACCATCGCCACGCTGCCGTTCGCTGTGGTGCTGGGGCTGATGGCCGGCTGGTTCAAGGGCTGGGTCGACGAGGTGATCCAGTACGTCTACACCGTGCTGTCGTCGGTGCCCAACGTGCTGCTGATCGCGGCCTGCGTGCTGATGGTGCAGGGCCTGCTGGACCGTCACCCCGACCTGTTCGATACCAGCGCCGAGCGCGCCGACCTGAAGCTCTTCGTCCTCTGCGCCATCCTCGGCCTCAGCGGCTGGGCCGGGCTGTGCCGGCTGTTGCGCGCCGAGACCATGAAGCTGCGCGAACTGGATTACGTGCAGGCCGCGCAGGCCTTCGGCGTCGGCCGCTGGCGCATCATGGCGCGGCACATCTTCCCCAACGTCGTGCACCTGATGCTCATCACCACCGTGCTCGACTTCTGCGCGCTGGTGCTCTACGAGGCGGTGCTCAGCTACGTCGGCGTCGGCGTCGACCCGTCGATGAACAGCTTCGGCGGCATGATCAACCTGGCGCGCAGCGAGATGAGCCGCGACCCGCTGGTCTGGTGGAGCTTCGCCTCGGCTTTCGGCTTCATGGTGACCCTGGTGCTGGCGGCCAACCTGTTCGCCGATGGTGTGCAGGATGCATTCGATCCGCGCTCGCGGGTGCTGCGGCCGCGCCGTCGGGTCAGGGCGCCGTCGGCTTGATGAGACGACAAGTTTTTGTTTCTGGACGAAAAGAGGTCTCAAATGGAAGTCTCTCTGCGTGATTTGAAGGCCAATCTCTCGGCAGTGGTGCGGCGGGTGCAGGCCGGCGAGACCGCCGTGGTGACCTCGCATCGCAAGCCGGTGGCCCGATTGATGCCGCCGCTGCCGACCGGCACCGACGACGTCGACCGCCTGCTCGCGGCGGGCGTGATCTCAGAGCGGCCGCGCCCGGGCGGCCTTGCGCCGCGCCGGTCCAACCCGCTGCCGGCAGGGTCTGGCACGCTGTCTGACGCCGTCATCGAAGGTCGCGGTTGATCGCCTATCTCGACACCTCGGCGCTGTTCAAGCTTTACGTTGAGGAACCCGGCAGCGATCTGACCTGGCAGGCCGTGGGCGGCGTTGCGTTGGCCACCTGCCGGGTGACCTGGGTCGGGGCCTCGGCGGCGCTGGCTCGGCGTGAACGCGAGCTGCCGGCCAGCACACTGGCCTGGTCTGCAGCTCGCCAGGCATTGGCCCAGGATTGGCCGTCGCTGCGGGTCGTCGATGTGACCCAGGCACTGGTCCTCAAGGCCGGCGAGCTGGCCGAAGCCTTCGCCCTGCGCGCCTGCGACGCGGTGCATCTGGCGGCTGCGCAAACTGTCCACTTGCGCGCCGGCGAGCCTCTGCGCTTTGTCTGCTTCGACCATTGCCTGAACCGCGCTGCGCGACTGCTCGGCCTGGCCCTGGCCGACGGCGTCGACACGTGATCCGGGTCGAAGACCTGGCCGTCGAACTCGACGCCGACGCCGGCGTCGTTCGCGCACTCGACGGCCTCACGCTCGCCATCGAGCGCGGCGAGACCTTCGCGCTGGTCGGTGAATCGGGCTGCGGCAAGAGCATGACGGCGCTGGCCTTGCTGCGCCTGCTGCCCGAGAGCGGACGCGTCAGCGGCGGCTCGGTGCGGCTGGCCGGGCAGGAACTTCTCGACCTGCCCGAGAGCGGCATGCGCCGCATCCGCGGGCGCCGCATCGGCATGATCTTCCAGGAGCCCGCCACCAGCCTGAACCCTGTGCTGCGTGTCGGCACGCAGATCGTCGAGGCCATCGAGACGCACACCGCGCTGCGCGGCGCAGCCGCCCGCGCCAAGGCCATCGAATGGCTGGCGCGCGTCGGCATCCCCGACCCGGAACGGCGCATCGACGACTATCCGTTTCGCCTGTCAGGCGGCCAGAAGCAGCGCGTGATGATCGCCATGACGCTGGCCGCCGAGCCCGATGTGCTGCTGGCCGACGAGCCGACCACCGCGCTGGACGTGACCATCCAGGCGCAGATCCTGGCCCTGCTGAAAGACCTGCAGCACAGCCAGCGCATGGGCCTCTTGCTCATCACGCACGACCTGGCGGTGGTCGCCGGCATGGCCGACCGCGTGGCGCTGATGTATGCCGGGCAGATCGTCGAGAGCGCGCCCGCCGCCGAGTTCTTCGCGCATCCCCGCCACCCTTACGCGCAGGCGCTGCTGCGTGCGCTGCCCGATGCCTCACGCCGCGGTCAGCCGCTGGAGGCCATCGCCGGCAGCGTGCCCTCGCTGGCGCAGGCGTTCACCGGCTGCCGCTTCGCCCCGCGCTGCACGCAGGTGATGCCGCGCTGCGCAAGCACCCCGGTGGCGCTGTTCGATGTGGGCTCGGCGCACGCGGTACGTTGCCTGCTCTACGAGCCGGGCGCCGTTGCGCCGGTTGTCGCGCAGCCTGCCGCACCGGCGTCTGCGTCTGAAGCCGCGCAAGTCGCTGCGGCCGTCGCGGCCTCGACCGCCGTGCCCCTGCTCGAGGTGCAGGACCTGCGTGTGCGCTTCGCTCTCAAGACCGGCCTGCTGCAGCGCCGAGGCGCCGGCTTCGACGCCGTCGCCGGCGTCTCCTTCACGCTGGCGCGCGGGCAGACGCTCGCGCTGGTGGGCGAGTCAGGCTGCGGCAAGACCACCATCGGCAAGGCGCTGGTTCAGTTGCTGCGCGGGCGCGCGCAGGTCAGCGGCAGCGTGCTGCTCGACGGCCAGGACCTGCTGCTGGCGGAAGGCGCGGCGCTGCAGGCAGCGCGGCGGCGCGTGCAGATCATCTTCCAGGACCCGTTCGCCTCGCTCAACCCGCGCATGCGCGTGGCCGAGCTGCTGGAGGAGGGCCTGGCCGCGCTGCAACCCGATCTGAAGGTCTCCGAGCGGCGCCAGCGCATCGAGACACTGGCTGACCAGGTCGGCCTGCGCCCCGAGGCATTACAGCGTTGGCCGCACGAGTTCAGCGGCGGGCAGCGCCAGCGCATCGCCATCGCGCGCGCGCTGGCCGTGCAGCCCGATCTGATCGTCTGCGACGAGCCGACCTCGGCGCTGGATGTGTCGGTGCAGGCGCAGATCCTCAACCTGCTGCGCGATCTGCAGCGTACCCACGGGCTGGCCTACCTGTTCATCACCCACAACATCGGCGTCGTCGAAGCCATCGCCGACCAGGTGGTGGTGATGCGCGCCGGGAAGGTCGTCGAGGCCGGTGACTGCGAAGCGGTGCTCGCCGCGCCACAGCAGGCCTACACGCGCGAGCTGCTGGCGGCGGTGCCGCGGCTCCGGGCGGCGTGAGTCCGTCGAGACCATGGCCTGACCCCTTGCGGTGCCGACCTCTACTGATTCAATGCGCTTATCCGCCGCCGAACAATCGACCATTCTCCAGACGGTCAGTGCAGTGGCGGGCCCTCAGGCGCGGGTGTTCTTGTTCGGTTCGCGCACCGGCGACGGCGCCAAGGGTGGCGACATCGACCTGTTGGTGGATGTCCCGCAACCCGTGGAGTCGCCGGTCCGCCTGGGCGCACGCATCGGGGCACAGCTTCAGCTCGCCCTGGGTGACCAGCGAATCGATGTGTTGGTCGTGGCGCCGAACGTCACCGAGCAACCGATCCACAGGCTGGCGCGCAGCTCTGGCGTGCCGTTGTGAGTCCTCGCGATGCCGGCGACCTGAACCGCGCCGAACGCCTGGGCTGGATCCGGTCGGCTGCGGACTGGGCCGAACTGCGACGCGGATGGCCGCCGAGGCCGGCGTCGCCGACGAGCGCGGCTTGCGGCCGACATGGAAGCGTGCGATGTCGCACTTTTCCAACAATCGAGTCGTTACTCGGGGCTGACCCTGGGGGAGTTAGGGGGCAGGGAGTAAAGAATTGCGTCCACTGTCGTGCAGATGCGCGGATGCACGGATGCGGGCTCGCCCGCTCGGCCAGCCGACACATCCCTGCCCATTTCCATCCTTCCGCTCAGGAGCGTTTTTCATGAAAGTTTCAATTCCGCGGCCGACCCGCGTCTGCGCCGGCCTGTTGGCGGCTTTCGGCGGCGTTGCCCTGAGCGGCGGCGCCTTGCTCGTCGCCACGCCGGCGGCCCATGCGCAGGCCGCAGAGCGCATCGAGATCACCGGCTCGCTGATCCGCCGCATCGAAGGCGAGAGCGCGTTGCCGGTGATCACGCTCAAGCTCGATGAACTCGAGC
>JBBQOR010000274.1:0-4414 GCA_038331055.1 Burkholderiales bacterium | reverse complement strand
ACCAGATTGCTTTCTCGCCGGCCGGCGACCTGTGGGTGATCTCGGGCAGCCGCGTGCTGCGCTACAGCCAGGTCGACAGCGCCAACCCGGTGGTCGCTGCGCAGATCGGTGGTCTGCACAAACCGCTGGCGGTGACGGTGGGCCATAGCGAGGACGCCGTCTGGGTGGCCGACGGCGGCACCCGCCAGCAGGTGCGTCGCACCAACCGCCAGGGCCAGACCCTGGCCAGCGTGGGCCGCATGGGCGGCAACCAGCGCGACAGCCTGGCGGCAGTGAACCGCCTTTGCTTCTCCGGCGCTGCGGGCGTCGAGCGCACCGGCCTGGCGGTGGCGGCCGACCAGTCGCTGTGGATCATCGACACCTGCAACAACCGGCTGGTGCGCTTGCAGGCCAACGGCCGCATCGACGCGCCGGTGGCCTACCTGCCTGCGGTCTACAGCAGCACAGTGGACCTGACCGACCCGCGGCGGGTCTTCGCCAACTTCCTGGAGTTCGAGGTCGACACCGAGCTGCCGCTGGCGCCGGGTGGCGTGTCCTGGGTGTTGCGGCGCAACTGGCTGCCCAGCCTGCCGGCTGCACTGAAGGACAGCCAGGCGCACAACCTGGGGTTCGGCGGCCTCATCACCTACGACACGCTGCGCAACGGCCGCACCTACGGCATGCTGGCCGCAAACAACCGCCACCATCTGGTCGAGCTGCCCGCCAGCGGCCCGATGCGGCTGCTGCAGACGCTGCCGGCACCGGCCGAGGGGGTCAGTGTGCCGGTGCTGTTCGACAACGGCGACCTGCGCTGGGCCGTCACCGACGGCAACGGCCAGCAGGTCCTGCGGCGGCGGCTGGAAGGCTTCGACGAGGCCGGACAGCCGCGCTGGGCAGCGACGCCCGAGCTGCTGGCGGCCGTCCCGTTGATGGCTGGCACGCCCTACTTCCGTGGCGCCTTCAGCGGTGTGCTCGGGCCGCGGTTCCCGGTCAGCGAGTCAGGGCAGGTGCTGTTCTTCGACCAGTCGGTCCAGGGCAACGAGGGCTTTCACCTCGGCGCCACCCGCGCCGATGGCCGCGGCTGGGCCTGGCAGGCCAGCCCCAGCGCCGCGCTGGACGGCAAAGGCAGCTTCCAGACGCGCAGCGCCGACGCGCACATCCACTACGGCGGCAACGCGTTGTGGGCGCACGGCCGGCACGTGCTGTATGGCTACCACGGCGAGTTCTACACCGATGCGCAGACGCGCCGTGTCGGCCAGGCCAACCAGTTCATGCACTTCTTCGACAACGGCTTGTTCATCGGCCAGTTCGGCGTGCCGTCCACGCGCGATGCGCCCGAGGCCGCTCCCGGCCTGCACGGCAACGCGATCAGCCCGACACTGGTGCGTGCCGGTGGCAATCTGTTCATGTATCACAACGACGAGTCGGTGCACGGCGGCGTCCACCGCTGGCGCATCGAAGGCTGGGACAGCGTGCGCGAGCTGCGGGTGGCCGTCGACAAGGCGGCGTCCGCGGCCACGCGCTGATGCGCTGATGCGCTGATGCGCCCGGGTTCCTACGGCCACAGTGCCGCGACGGCCTGCAAGGCCTTGCGGGTGTAGGCGTCCCAGCCGAATTGCTGCGCGCGCTGCGCCGCGCTGCGACCCATCCGCAGGCGCAGACCGGGGTCGCGCCACAGCCTGTGCAGCCGCTCGGCGACGGCGCTGGCGTCGCGCTCGGGCACGATGAAGCCGTCGATGCCGTCACGCACCAGATCACCCGGGCCGTTGGCGGTGGCGATCACCGGCAGACCGCTGGCCATGGCTTCGAGCACCACCAGCGGCATGCCTTCGACCAGCGTGGGGAAGACGAACACATCAGCCGCGCGGTACAGCGCAGCCAGCTGTGGCCGCGTCTGGTGAGGCAGGTGCCGCACTGTGGCGCCAGCAGCGTCCAGCCAGGACGCCGCGCCGACCCGCGTGCCTACCAGGGTCAGCCGTGCGTCGGGGTGCTGAAACTCGCGCCAGGCCTGCAGCAGGTACGACAGACCCTTGCGCTGCGTGAGCTGGCCGCTGAACATCACCTCGAAGCGGCTTTCCCCGGCCTGGGTGGCGCCTGACGCGGCGACCGCGCCTGGACGAAACAGCCCGAGGTCGACGCCGTAGGGCACGACGCAGAGCTTGGCCTCGGGCACGCCTTCGGCGACGAAGGTGTCGTGCGCATAGCTCGAACCCACCAGCACCAGATCGGCGAGCTCTATTTCCTCGTCAAGCTGCGCCTCGTGGCCCCGAGGCCAGTCGTCGAAGTCCGGCCAGGTGGCTGCGAAGTCGGGCTGGCGCTCGTTCTCCTGCAGCCGCACGCGCCGCCGGTGGCGATGGTGCGCCACCGGGTAGCTGAGCACGGCGCGCGAGTCCGGCCGCGGCCGCAGCGCCTCGAAAGCCGGGCGGGCGAAGCCTTCGTAGGCGATGACGCAACGGGCATCGCCGGTGGCCTGCCGAGCGCGCTCGGCAACCGCCTGGCGCACCTGGCGGTACAGGCCGCTCTGCCAGCGCTCGCGCGTGGACGCAGACACGGCGGAGAGGTGGCCGAGTGCTGCGGCGGCCAGGTCGGGCCACACACCGGCCTCGAACGTGCGTGCGGCCAGCAACGGGTCGGCGAGCTGGCGGCGCCCGAAGGTCGCGGCGTACAGACGCCCCGCCAGAGGCAGTTTCGCCAGGCCGCGTTCCCAGGCCCGGCCCTTGTTCACATAAGGCCGCACGAAGCCGGTGAGCCGGCCGCTGCGGGCCAGCGCCAGCGCCAGTTCGTTGAGTTCCGGCGCGTTCCAGTTGACGACCAGGCTGCGCGGCGCAGGAATATCGCTCATCGCGCAAAGAGTATGTCGGCCATGTGTCGCTGGCGCGCGGCCGCGGACGGTGCGGACTAGGCCCGAGCGTCTCGGACCCGACATGTGGCCTGTCTATGCTCGCCCGGCCCTGAACGCGCGATTTCCGCGTCAGCTCTACTCCTCGCGCCCGGCCTGCTTTGAAGATCCTCTTGTGCTCGGTTCCATTCAGCCCGTCGGTGGGTGGCATCGAGCGGGTCAGTGCCTTGCTGGCCGAACGCTTCGTGCACGGCGGCCACGAGGTAACGGTGGTCACGCAGAGCGCGGGTCCTGCGGTGCCGGCCACGTACAAGGTGGTGCGACGGCCCTCGTTGCGTCGGCTGCTCAGTCTGGTCGTCGATTGCGACGTCGTGCTGCACAACCAGATCAGCCTGCGCCTGGCCTGGCCACTGCTGCTGGTTCGCCGGCCGTGGGTGGTGGCGCACCACAGCTGGATCGACATCCACGGCGCCAGCCGCCTGGCGGTGGCCGTCAAGCGCGCGGTGCTCGGCCGCGCGCGACACATTGCCGTCAGCCGCGCGATCGCCGACTCGCTGCCCGTGCGATCGCGGATCGTGCCCAATCCGTATGCCGACGCGGTCTTCACGCCGCAGCCCGACGTGCCGCGCGAGCGTGAGTTGCTGTTCGTCGGCCGCCTGGTCAGCGACAAGGGCGTGGACCTGTTGCTGGAAGCGTTGTCGCAGTTGCGGCAGCATGGGCAGACGCCCGGGCTGAGCATCGTCGGCGACGGGCCCGAGGCCGCCGCCCTGCAGGCCCACGCACGGCATCTGGGTCTGGCCGACCAGGTGCAGTTCAGCGGCCCGCTCCATGGCACAGCGCTGGCGCGCGCCTTCTCCAGCCATCGTTTCTTGGTCATGCCTTCGGTGTGGGCCGAACCCTTCGGCCTGGTCGCGCTGGAGGCGCTGGCCTGCGGCTGCCTGCCGCTGGTCGCCCGCACCGGCGGGCTGCCCGAGGCCATCGGCCCCTGCGGCCTGAGCTTTGCGCCCGGCAATGTGGCCGATCTCGCGCTGTGCCTGCAGGCCGCACTGGCCGACCCCGCCGAGCGCGAGCGGCAGCTGGCGAAGGCGCCATCGCATCTGGCGCGCCATCGCGCCGCTCGCGTGGCGCAGGACTACCTCGAGGTGTTGGCCGATGCCCGGCGCAGCGACCGACCTGCGCCCCGGGTGGCCGGCGCCTGAGGCGCGCCGCCACGAGAGGCACCGCCGGCATCTGGTCGCCGCGGTGATGCTGATCTATGGGCTGGCGATCGTCGAGGGATCGCTGCGCAAGTGGGTGTTGCCGGAGTTCAGCCAGGTCCTCTTCTTCATCCGCGACCCGGTGCTGCTCTACACGTATCTGTACGCGGCACGCCACGGGCTGTGGCCGCGTGCCAGCGGCTGGCTGATGCTTGCCTGGCTGATGGCGGCGCTCGGTGTGGTGCTGGTGGCCGTGCAGTCCGCGGTCGGCGGCGCAAGCGACAAGAGACTGCTGCTCGGCGCCTACGGTTGGCGCAGCTACTTCCTGTACGTGCCGCTGGTCTTTCTGGTCGGTGCGCAGTTCGGTCCCGCCGATCTGCGGCGTGTGCTGCGCTGGACC
>JBBQOR010000273.1:0-4422 GCA_038331055.1 Burkholderiales bacterium | reverse complement strand
AGGATGGCGTTGCCGTAGCTCTTGCTCATCTTGGCGCCGTCGGTGCCTGGCAGGCGCAGCACCTCGGTATGCAGCGCCTGCGGCTCGGTCAGCACGGCGCGGCCGCTGCCGCGCAGGTGCCCGGTCAGCCGTTCGCTGTCGGCCGCGGTCCAGTCGGGCAGTGCCGCCGCGGCACGCTTCAACAGGGCCTCGCCCTTGGCCAACGCTTCGGCGCTGCCGGTCTCGCCGAAGGCCTTGCGCTGCTTGTCGAAGTAACGTTGGTCGTCCTTGGGCAGCCGTGCCAGCGTCTCGGTGACGCGGGCCTCGAAGTTGGCCTGGCGGCCGTACAGGTGGTTAAAGCGGCGCGCCACCTCGCGCGTCAACTCGACGTGCGAGGACTGGTCTTCGCCCACCGGCACGTAAGTGGCCTTGTAGATCAGGATGTCGGCCGCCTGCAGCAGCGGATAGCCGAGGAAGCCATAAGTCGCCAGGTCGCGGTCCTTGAGCTTCTCGATCTGGTCCTTGTAGGTCGGCACCCGCTCGAGCCAGCCCAGCGGCGTACCCATCGCCAGCAGCGTGAACAGCTCGGCGTGCTCCGGCAGCCGGCTCTGGATGAAGATGGTGCACAGCTCCGGGTCCAGCCCCGCGGCCAGCCAGTCGACCACCATGTCGTAGACGGTGCGCTCGATGACCTCGCGGTCCTGATAGTGCGTGGTCAGCGCGTGCCAGTCGGCGACGAAGAAGAAACAGTCATGCTCATGCTGCAGGCGCACCCAGTTTTTCAGGGCGCCATGGTAGTGACCGAGGTGCATGCTGCCGGTGGGGCGCATGCCCGAGAGAACGCGGGTTTTCATCGACGAGATTCTAGGCGGCGCCCCGCGCGCACCCGCCGTGCAGCGCACCCCGGTGGCGTGCCCCGGACAAGGCGGTGGCTACACTCGACCGGTGAAGTCCATCGTCATCCTGATCTCCGGCCGCGGCACCAACATGGAAGCGCTGGTGCAGCGTTGCGACTCCGAGGGCTGGCCGGCCCGGATAGCCGCCGTGATCAGCAACCGCGAAGATGCCGCAGGCCTGGCCTTTGCGCAGACCCGGGGCATCCCGACGGCGGTTGTCGACCACCGCGCGTTCGACGAACGTGACGCCTTCGACCTGGCGCTGGCCGAGACGATCGACCGCTTCGCGCCCGACTTGCTGCTGCTGGCCGGCTTCATGCGTGTGCTGGGCGCCGGGTTCGTGCAGCGATTCGACGGGCGCATGCTGAACGTGCACCCCTCGCTGCTGCCTGCCTTCCCCGGGCTGCACACGCACCGGCGCGCGCTCGAGGCCGGCTGCAAGGTGCATGGCGCGACCGTGCACTTCGTCACCGCCGAACTCGACCACGGCCCGATCGTGCTGCAGTCGGCCGTGCCCGTGAAACCCGGCGACGACGAGGCCACGCTGGCCGCCCGTGTCCTGGCCACCGAGCATGTGATCTACCCGACTGCGGTGCGCTGGTTTGTCGAGGACCGGCTGCGCGTCGAGTCCGGGCATGTGCTGAAAGGCGACGGCGCGGCGCAGTGGTTCTTCACCGGCTGACGCGCGACCCATGCACCCTGGAGCCCTGCTTGACCTGACGACCGACCTGCTGCACGCCGTGCTCAGGCTCGACGCACCGGCCGACGGCGTGGTCTCGGCCTTCTTCCGCGCGCACCGCGAACTCGGCCAGCGTGACCGCCATGTGCTGGCCGAGACGGTTTACCAGGTGCTGCGGCGCCGCTTGCTGCTGGAGCATCTGGCGCAGGTGGGTGGCGGCAAGCTGGGCGCTGCCGCGCGCGAGCGCCGGATGGCCATCCTGGCCTGGCAGGGCGACTCGGCGGCGCTGGCCTCCGCGCTGAGCGCCGACGAGCGCCAGTGGCTGGCGCAGTCCGAGCGCGTCGACCGCAGCGCCTTGCCCGACAAGCTGCGGCACAACCTGCCCGACTGGCTGGCCAGCGCGCTGCATGGCAGCCTGCCCGAAGACGAGTTCTGGGCCCTCGTCGCCGCGCTGGACCAGCCGGCCCCGCTGGATCTGCGGGTGAATCTGCACAAATCCACGCGCGAGGTCGCGCTGAAGACGCTGGCCGATGTCGGCATCACTGCCACGCCGACGCCCTACTCTCCCTGGGGGCTGCGCATCGACGGCCGACCCGCGCTGCAGCGGCTCGAGCTGTTTACCGGCGGCGCGGTGGAGGTGCAGGACGAAGGCAGCCAGCTGCTCGCGCTGCTGACCGATGCGCGCCGCGGCGAGATGGTGGTCGATTTCTGCGCCGGCGCAGGCGGCAAGACCCTGGCGCTGGGCGCGGCGATGCGCAGCAGCGGCCGGCTCTACGCCTTCGACGTCTCGGTCCCCCGCCTGGAGGCGCTCAAGCCGCGGCTGGCTCGCAGTGGGTTGTCCAACGTACACCCGGTGCGCATTGCGCACGAGCGCGACGACCGCATCCGGCGCCTGGCCGGCAAGATCGACCGCGTGCTGGTCGACGCCCCTTGCTCCGGCCTGGGCACGCTGCGTCGCAATCCCGACCTCAAGTGGCGCCAGTCGCCGGACTCGGTAACCGAGATGCACCAGCGTCAGCTGGCGATACTGACTTCAGCGGCGCGGCTGCTGAAGCCTGGCGGGCGGCTGGTCTACGCCACCTGCAGCCTGCTGCGCGAGGAAAACGAGGCGGTCGTCGAGGCTTTCGAGGCGGCGTCGATGGTCGGCCTGCAGCCGCTGCCCGCTGCCGACGCGCTGGCGCACGCGCGCGTGAACGCGGCCGAGGGTCTGGTTGACGGCCGCTTCCTGCGCCTGTGGCCACACCGACACCAGACCGATGGATTCTTCGCAGCACTGTGGGAAAAGAACTGAAAAGTATTCAAGTTCCGTTAAGTTCCGTTAAGTTCCGCCAAGTGACCGCGAGTTTGAAGCGATCGTGAACCTGGCACAAGTCCCTGCCTGCGTCCGGACTGGCCACGCAATCGGCGGCTACCCCCTACAATGAAGGGTTCGCCGATTTCCACCGGCGCTAAGGCAGACTTCTTGATGAACGAGTTCCTGACCCTGCGCGATGCCGCAGTGCAGTGGTTGGCTCATGGCCTGTTCGAGGCTTCGTGGTGGCAGGTTCTGCTGGCCGCTCTGGTGATGACCCACGTCACCATCGCCTCGGTCACCATCTTCCTGCACCGCGCCCAGGCCCATCGCTCGCTCGACCTGCACCCGCTGCCCGCGCACTTCTTCCGCCTCTGGCTCTGGCTGACCACCGGCATGGTGACCAAGGAGTGGGTGGCGATCCACCGCAAGCACCACGCCAAGTGCGAGACGGTCGAAGACCCGCACAGCCCTGTCACGCGCGGCATCAAGACCGTGCTTCTGACGGGCGCCGAGCTGTACCGTGCCGAGTCCAAGGTGCAGGAGACGCTGGACAAGTACGGTCACCAGACGCCTGACGACTGGATCGAACGCAATTTGTACACACGCTACTCGTGGCAGGGCGTCGGTCTGATGTTGGTGATCAACCTGTTCCTGTTCGGCGCTATCGGCGCGGCTGTCTGGGCCCTGCAGATGGCCTGGATTCCGATCACCGCCGCGGGCATCATCAATGGCCTGGGACACTGGTGGGGCTACCGCAACTTCGAGGCGACCGACGCTTCGACCAACATCTCGCCCTGGGGCATCCTGATCGGCGGCGAGGAGTTGCACAACAACCACCACACCTACCCGACGTCAGCCAAGCTGTCGGTGAAGCCCTTCGAGTTTGACATCGGCTGGGCCTACATCCGGGGGCTGGAGATGTTCGGTCTGGCCAAGGTGCGCAAGACGCCGCCGAAGCTGGCGCTGGGGGCGGTCAAGGCGATTGCCGACGGACAGACGCTGGAGGCGGTCGTCGCCAACCGTTACGAGGTGATGGCCAGGTACGCCCTGGCGCTGCGCGCAGCGGTCAAGCTCGAGCTCGAGCGGCTGCATGCCCAGGGCGCAAAGGACAGCACGCGCTGGCTGAACCTGCGTGAAGCGCGGGCTTGGCTGCACCGCGATGACGAGAAGATTCCCTCACGCGTCAAGCCGCGGCTGCAGATGGCCCTTGACGATCATCCCAAGCTGGCCAAGCTGGTGGCCATGCGCGAGGAATTGCGTCAGCTGTGGACGCGCACCAATGTCTCGGCCGAACAGCTGGTGGCCGACCTGCAGGCGTGGTGCCGCAAGGCCGAAGACAGTGGCATCGCCGCGCTGCAAGAGTTCGCGATCAAGCTGCGCGCGGCGCAACCAGCGCCAGTCATGTGAAGATTGCCTCCTGCCAATGACAACGGGCCGCTGCAAGCGGCCCGTTTCATCTCGTAACCCCGGCAACCCCGGCAACCCCGGCAGAACCGGGGCGCCAGCATCGATTACCTGAGCTTCACTTCCTTGTACAGCACGTGCTTGCGTGCCTTGGGGTCGAACTTCAGGAA
>JBBQOR010000272.1:0-4423 GCA_038331055.1 Burkholderiales bacterium | reverse complement strand
GATTCCTATACGGCGCACCCGGACCGCGGCGGCCACGCCAGCGCAGCGACAAGATGGCCCACCCGCGCCGTGCATTTCGGCCCATGGCGCAGCGGGGCGCTGCCTAGACTGCAGCGACGATCCCCCTGCCCTGCGCGCCCCCATGACCACCACCCAATCGTTGCTCGGCCTGATCAACGCCTATCTGGCGCCCGTCTTGCTGGCGGTGCCGGTGGCGGTGCTGTTGCTGCTGCTGGGCATGCGGCGCGGCGCCGACGACGAGGAGGCCGCAGCGCACGCCAGGCGTGAAGCCGGGCGCGCACTGCCCCCGCCAGCCGCCCAGAACGCACCGGCAACGACGACCGCGGCGGCGGCGCCTGCCCTTCCCGCCGCACCCGCCGCACCCGCCGCTGCCGGGCTGGTGGAAGCCGCCAGCGTGCTGGTGGTCGATGACTCGGCGGTGGTGCGCACCAAGCTGCGCCGCCTGCTCGAGGGCGCCGGCTACCGCGTGCTGCAGGCGGCCGACGGCGAGCATGCGCTCGAGGTGCTGGCCCGCGAGCCAGTGTCGCTGCTGCTGACCGACCTGGAGATGCCCAACATGGACGGCTTTGCGCTGATCGCCGCAGTGCAGGGCAGCCTGGAGACAGAACATCTGCCCATCGTGGCCATCACCGGCCACGAGGAGCTGCGCGCACGCGTGCAGGATTGCCAGGGCCTGTACGGCCTGCTGCGCAAGCCCTGGAACGACCGCCAGTTGCTCGACCGCGTGGCTGCGCTGGTGGCCCTGGACCGTCGCTCGACACCGACCGTGCACCCCGCCTGAACCCCGCCTGAACCCCGCCTGAACCCCGTCTGAACCACGGCCCGGACCATGCGCCCCAACCACGTTCTTCAACGACACCCCCGCGCCGCCAGGATGGTCACCGGCCCAAGCGCGACCCCGGCGCAAGTCAAGCTGCTGCTCGACGCCCGCAGCGCGCTGTGCGAGCAGCGCTGGGCCGACGCCGGCCGGCTGCTCGAACGCGCCGTGCTCGTCATCGGCCGCCATGCCGATGTGTGGCTTGCGCTGGCCGAGGTGCGCCATCACCTGGGCAATTCGAAGGGCAGCGTCGAGGCCGCGCAGATGGCGCTGGCACGTGACCCACGCGACCTGAAAGCCTGCCTGCTGTCGGCGCTGGGCCTGATGCGGCTGCAGCGCCACGCCGAAGCGGTGGCCGTGTTCGAAGCCTTTCCGCCAGAACTGGCCGCGCAGGACCGTCAGTTCCACACCCACCACGGCGAGGCGCTGCGGTCCATCGGCCGCCCGCAGCAGGCGATCGGCCCGCTGATGAACGCGCTGGCGCTCAAGCCCGACGATGTCTACGCGCACAGCCAGCTCGGCTTCGCGCTGCGCGCGCTGGGCCTGCACGCCGAGGCGGCGGAATGCTTCCGCACCGTCACCGTGCTGAATCCGAAGAGCCTCGTCGGCCACGCCTACCTGGTGCACTGGGAGCAGTTCTGCAGCCGCTGGGACGACTTCGAAGGCAACGTGCAGCGCCTGATCGAGGCGGTGCATGGCGCCGTCGAACAGGCCGACGCCTGGCAGGAGTTCAGCGCCCCGTTCGTGATGATCGGCCTGCCGCATCACCCGCTCGACCTGCTTGCCGCGGCGCGGTTGTCGGCACGCTTCGTCGCCCGCGGCACCACGCCGCTGCCGGTCCGCCCAGCGGCGAGTCAGGTCCGGCGCAGCCCGCGGCTGCGCATCGGCTACCTGTCGGCTGACTTCCACACCCACGCCACCGCGATGCTGCTGGTGCAGGTGCTCGAGCAGCGCGACCATGAGCGCTTCGAGGTGGTGCTGTTCTCGCATGGCGCTGACGACCGCTCGCCGATGCGCCGCCGCATCGAGGCCGCGTGCGAGCGCTTCATCGACGTGCGCACGATGACCGCGCGCGAGACCGCACAGCGCATCCACGAGGAAGACATCGACATACTGGTCGACCTCAAGGGCTACACCGGCGACAACCGGCTGGGCACACTGGCCTGGCGGCCGGCCCCGCTGCAGGCCACCTGGCTCGGGTTCCCGGGCACCACCGGCGCGGACTTCATCGACTACTTCATCGGCGACCCGGTGGTCACGCCGCTGGACCATGCGCCGTGGTACAGCGAGACGCTGGCGCAGATGCCGGTGTGCTACCAGCCGAACGACCGCCAGCGCGTGCGCCCGGGCACGGCGTCGCGCGCCGAGTGGGGTCTGCCCGAGGATGCGCTGGTGCTGGCGAGCTTCAACCAGCCTTTCAAGATCACGCCCGAGGTCTTCGATGTCTGGATGGACCTGCTGCTGCGTCTGCCGCAGGCGGTGCTGTGGCAGTTCTACAGCGGCGAGCAGTCAGGCGAGCGCCTGCGCGCCGAGGCGGCGCGGCGCGGCGTGGACCCTGCACGCATCGTCTTCGCGCCGCCCGTCAAGCCCGATGCGCACCTGGGGCGCATCCCTGCCGCCGACCTGGTGCTCGACACCTGGCCCTGCAACGGCCACACCACCACCAGCGATGCACTGTGGGCCGGCGTACCCGTCGTCACGCTGCAGCAGCTGAACTTCGCCTCGCGCGTGGCGGCCAGCCTGCTGCACGCCGTGGGCCTGGACGATCTGGTCTGCGAAGACACGGCCCGTTACCGCGACATCGTGCTCGCACTCGCCGCCGATCCGGCGCGGCGCCAGGCGCTGCGCCAGCATCTGGTGGCTGCCCGTGACAACGCCCCGCTGTTCGACGCAGCGCGCTTCGCGCACGACCTCGAGGCGCTGTACCTGCGCATGTGGCAACGCCACTGCGACGGGCTGGCGCCGCAGGCGCTGCCGGCGCAGGCCTCATCGAGCAATCGGATCGACCCGCCGGCGCTTCAGGCGGCAGAGGCGGTCGCCTGCCCGCTGGCGTCGAAGAGGCCTTCGAACAGCACGGTGCTTAGGTAGCGCTCGCCCGAGTCCGGCAGCACGACGACGATCATCTTGCCCTCGTGCTCGGTTCGCTTGGCGACGCGCACCGCCACCGCCGCGGCGGCGCCGCAGGAGATGCCGCACAGGATGCCTTCCTCGCGCGCCAGTCTGCGC
The DNA here is from genome assembly GCA_038331055.1 of Burkholderiales bacterium. GTDB lineage: Bacteria > Pseudomonadota > Gammaproteobacteria > Burkholderiales > Burkholderiaceae_C > Rubrivivax. The sequence goes on along the minus strand of JBBQOR010000272.1, from coordinate 1,359 downwards.
GCGAAGTCGACCGCCTCTTCGTTGCTCACCTGCTCGATGGCGTCGATGAGCGAGAGGTCGAGCACCCCGGGCACGAAGCCCGCGCCGATGCCCTGGATCTTGTGCGGCCCAGGTTTCAGTTCCTGGCCGGCACGCGCCTGCGTCAGCACCGGGCTGGCACTGGGCTCGACCGCGATCGACAGGATCGCCTTTCCGCGCGAGTGCTTGATGTAGCGCGTGACGCCGGTGATGGTGCCGCCGGTGCCGACACCGCCGACGAAGATGTCGATCGCGCCGTCGGTGTCGTCCCAGATTTCCGGGCCGGTGGTGGCCTCGTGGATGGCCGGGTTGGCGGGGTTGTTGAACTGTTGCAGCAGCACCCACTTCGGGTCGCTGGCGGCGATCTCCTCGGCCTTCGCGATCGCGCCCTTCATGCCTTTGGCGCCCTCGGTCAGCACCAGCTTGGCACCGTAGGCCAGCACCAGCTTGCGGCGCTCGATGCTCATGGTGTCGGGCATCGTCAGCGTGATCGGAATGCCGCGCGCCGCGGCAACGAAGGCCAGCGCGATGCCGGTGTTGCCGCTGGTCGGCTCGACGATGGCCTTGCCGGGGCCGAGCAGGCCGCGCTTCTCTGCGTCCCAGATCATCGACGCACCAATGCGGCACTTCACGCTGTAGGCCGGGTTGCGGCCCTCGATCTTGGCCAGCACGGTGGCCTTGGCCCCGTCGGTGACGCGGTTCAGGCGAACGAGCGGCGTGCGCCCGATGGACAGCGAGTTGTCGGTGAAGAACGCAGGCATGGCGGGCTCCTGGTCAGGGCTGGGTCGGACTGCGGGGTAGGACTGCGGGGTGGCGCTACAGGGTGCTGTTTCGGGGCAGTGCGGCGCCTAGTCAGCCAGCGCCGCGGTCGCAGTGTCGATACGTGCCATCACCTCGGGTGTCAGCTTGTCCATCACGGCCAGCGCGCCCAGGTTGGCTTGCAGTTGCTCAGCGCGCGACGCGCCGGTGATGACGCTGCTGACGCGCGGGTTCTTCGCCACCCAGGCGATCGCCAACTGCGCCAGCGTGCCGCCCAGTTCGGCCGCGATGGGCTCGAGTTGCGCCACGGCGGCGTTCTTCGCCGCATCGGTCAGGCCGTCGCGCAGGAATGCCATGTTCTCCAGCGCGCCGCGGCTGCCCTCGGGGATGCCGGCGCGGTACTTGCCGGTGAGCAGGCCGCTGGCCAGCGGGCTCCATGTCGTCAGGCCGAGGCCGATGTCTTCATAGAGTCGGGCATATTCCTGTTCGACGCGCTGGCGATGGAACAGGTGGTACTGCGGCTGCTCCATCACCGGCTTGTGCCAGCCGTGGCGGTCGGCGATGTCCCAGGCGCTGCGGATG
>JBBQOR010000271.1:0-4436 GCA_038331055.1 Burkholderiales bacterium | reverse complement strand
GTCAGCCAGCCAGTCGCTCTGCCCGCGGCCGACCACGTCGGGGCAGACCACGCGGAAGCTGCCGCAGAGATCGCGCGCCAGGGTATCGAAGTCGCGACCCTGTCTTGACAAGCCATGCACGCAGACCAGCACGCGGCGGTTGGCGGGGTCGCCCCACTCCCAATACGCCATGCGGTGCAGGCCGCGACTGCCCAGGCACTGCAGGTGGCGCAGGCGGGGCAGCACGACCTCGGTGGAATCGCTCATCTCACGGTCTCCGTTGCAGATAATCATCCTGTCACCCTTGGAGAATGTACGTGCTCAAAGCAAAGGTTGCCCTCGTCACCGGCTCCACCAGCGGCATCGGACTCGGCCTGGCCAAGGCGCTTGCGGTCCAGGGCGCGGACATCATGCTCAACGGCTTCGGTGACAGCACCGGCCCACGTGCCGAAGTGGCGGCGCTGGGCGTGCGCACCGCATTCCATGGCGCAGACATGAGCCAGCCGGCGCAGATCGAGCAGATGATTCGGGCCTGCGAAGCCGAACTCGGGCCGGTGGACATCCTGGTCAACAACGCCGGCATCCAGCATGTGGCCTTGATCGAGGACTTTGCTGCCGAGCGCTGGGATGCGGTGATCGCCATCAACCTCAGCTCGGCCTTCCACACCATGCGGCTGGCGCTGCCGGGCATGAAGGCACGCAACTGGGGGCGCGTGATCAACATTGCCTCGGTGCACGGTCTGGTGGCCTCGGCGCAGAAGTCGGCCTACGTGGCGGCCAAGCACGGGCTGGTCGGGCTGACCAAGGTCGGCGCGCTGGAATGCGCCGCCACCGGCGTCACCGTCAACGCCATCTGCCCCGGCTGGGTGCTCACGCCGCTGGTGCAGAAGCAGGTCGACGCCCGAGCAGAGCGCGAGGGTACCGACCTGCCCACCGCCGAGCGCGCGTTGCTGGCCGAGAAGCAACCTTCGCTGCAGTTCGTGACGCCCGAGCAGCTGGCCGCGCTGGCGGTCTTCCTGTGTTCGCCGGCCGCCGACCAGGTGCGCGGCGTGGCCTGGAACATGGACGGCGGCTGGGCCGCGCAGTAGCGCGCGCGGTTGGGTTGCCGGCCAGCGCTGCCGCGCTACCTCTGCAACTGCACGCTGCCGCTGACCTGCGCGCTGACGGTCGCCTTGCCAGCTTCCACCGGCAGCGCCTCTTCAGCACCGACGGCCAGGGTGCGCATGCGCACCTGCGAGACCGGCTGGAAGGCGCCCGGCTCGCTGCCGCTGAGTTGCACCTCGCGCAATGTCCAGCCACTGAATCCAAACTGCCTGGCCACCCCGTCGGCACGGGCGCGAAAGCGCGTGATGGCCTCGGCGGCCACTTCGGCCTCGACACGCTCGCGTGCCTCGCGCGAAAGCAGGAAGCCGCTGCGCGCGACGCTCAGGGTCTGCACGCGGCCCACCAGCTGCGCCACCGCCTGCGTGTCGCGCCCTTCGACGATCAGCTCGACCGTGCCCTGCCACCCCGTGATGCCCCCGCGCGGCGCATATCGCGGCGAGAGCGAGAAGTTGCCGGTCTGCACCTCCAGCGCACCCGGCCTGGCCGCACGCCGGGCTTCGGCCAGCGCCGCGTCCAGCGCCTGGCGCAGTTGTGCCTGCACACCGGAAGCTTCCGGGCCCTCGCGGGTGGTGGAGAAGACCACATTGAGCAGATCCTTGGGCACCTCGACGCTGGCCGAGGCCGACAGCGTGACCACGTTCGTCGGCGGTGGCAGCGCGGCGGTCTGCGCGTGCAGCAGCAGCGGCATCGTGGCCGCGGCCACCAGGGCAAGAGCTTTCATAGGAGTCCTTTCTTCAGGGTGTGCACCCTACAGCGCGTGAAGTGCATCACGGGTTGACGGCCGTGCGCCTCAGCGGCCGCCGCAAGACTTGTAACAGATGGTCAGGCGACCGCATTGCGTCTTGTCGGCGGCCCGCACAATGCGCCTGTTACAAGTTCAGGAGCCGGCATGAACACCCCTGGCAATGCACGGTCAGACCGCATCGTGGTCGTCGATGACGACGCCCGCATCCGCGATCTGCTGCGGCGTTATCTGTCGCAGGAAGGCTTCGAGGTGCTGCTGGCCGAGGATGCGAAGGCGCTCAACCGTGTGCTCACGCGCGAGACGGTCGACCTGATCGTGCTCGACCTGATGATGCCCGGCGAGGACGGGCTGTCGATCTGCCGCCGCCTGCGCGCGGCCAACGACCGCACGCCGATCATCATGCTGACGGCCAAGGTGGAGGACGTCGACCGCATCGTCGGGCTGGAAGTGGGCGCCGATGACTACCTGCCCAAGCCCTTCAACCCGCGTGAACTGCTGGCGCGCATCCACGCCGTCCTGCGCCGCCGCCCGGCGCCCGAGGCCCCGGGAGCGCCGTCCAAGGACGCCCAGGTGGTGAACTTCGGGCCCTTCGAGTTCGATCTCTCGTTGCGCCGGCTCACGAAGGGCGGCGAGCCGATCGCGCTGACCACGGGCGAGTTCTCGATGCTCAAGGCGCTGGTGCGCCACCCGCGCCAGCCGCTGTCGCGCGACAAGCTGGCGCAACTGGCGCGCGGGCGCGAATTCGAGCCCTTCGACCGCAGCCTGGATGTGCAGATCTCGCGCCTGCGCAAGATGATCGAGGCCGACGCCGCGCAGCCGCGCTACATCCAGACCGTCTGGGGTGTCGGCTACGTCTTCGTGCCGGACGGCGCGGGCTGATCGCACAGCGCCCGCCCGGAGTTCGCTGCCCTGCGCGCATTCGCCTCGTCTTCGTCACCGCAGGCCGCGTGGCGTTCGCCGCTCGCGCTGAGCCTGTTCTGGCGCACCTTCGCGCTGCTGGCCTTGCTGTTGGCCGGGGGTGTGTTTGCGTGGGTGCAGACGCTGCGCGCGCTGGAGTTCGAGCCGCGCGCGGCCCAGGCCGCAGAGCAAGTGGCCGGCTTGGTGGGGGTGGCGCGGGCCTCTCTGCAGCCGGGCGACAGCATCAGCCGCGTGGCACTGCTGAAGTCGATCAACAAACAGGGTGCGGTGACGCTGAAGCTGCACGAACGCAGCGACCGCTGGTCACCGCTCGACACCGATCGCTGGTCGCAGCGTGTGACCGAGGAGATCCGCCGCGTGCTGGGCGACGGCGTGATCGTCGCGGCCAGCGTCAACGAGCAGCCCGGCCTGTGGGTGGGGTTCACGATCGAGCGCGAACGCTGGTGGCTTCGCAGCGCTGCCGCGTGGAGCGTGACGCCTGCCGTCAGCAGCTGGAGCGTGTGGGTGGCCATCGCGCTGGCGGCCACGCTGATGGGCTCGGCGGTCATCGCGCGGCTGATCAACCGGCCGCTGCGGGCGCTGTCCTTCGCCGCCAGCCGCATGCGCGAAGGAGACCTCGATTCGCGGCTGGACGAGAACACGCTGACGAGCGAGATCCGCGAGGTCAACATGGGCTTCAACCGCATGGCGCGCGAGCTGGCCAAGGTGGAGGAAGACCGCGCGGTGATGCTCGCCGGCATCAGCCACGACCTGCGCACGCCTTTGGCCCGGCTGCGGCTGGAAACCGAGATGAGCGTGGCCGATGAAGAGGCGCGGCGCAACATGGTGCTCGACATCGACCAGCTCGACGCGATCATCGACAAGTTCCTCGACTACGCGCGCCCCGGCGAGACGCAACTGCGCCCGGTGCATGCGGCGCAGGTGGTCGAGCGCGAGTCGGCCGCCTTCCGCGACCTGACGCAGATTCGCATCAGTTCGCGACTGGCGATCGACCTGAATGTGCTGGCCGACGAAACCGAACTGGGGCGCGTGTTTGCCAACCTGTTCGAGAACGCACGCCGCTACGGGCGCGGCAACGAGACCGGCATCGCCATGGTCGAGGTGAGCTATGTGCGCTCGGGCCCCTGGATCATCCTCAGCGTGCGCGACCACGGCCCCGGCGTGGCACCCGAGAAGCTTCCCGAACTGAAGACGCCGTTCTTCCGCGGTGATGCCGCGCGCACTGCCGCCAGCGGCGCGGGCCTGGGCCTGGCGATCGTCGACAAGGCGATGCAGCGCATGGGCGGCAGCCTGGAACTGGCCAACGCGCCCGAAGGCGGGCTGCTGGCACACCTCAGGCTCAAGCGCGCGCCTTGAGCTGTGGTGCGCGGCGCTCAGCCCGCGCGCATCAGCAGGCAGACGGCGCGGGCTTCGATGGCGAGCCCCTCGCCCACCGGCCCCATCTTCTCTGCCGTCTTGGCCTTGACGTTGACACAGCCCGGCGCCAGCAGCAGCAGCGCGGCAATGCGTTCGCCCATCGCCGGGAGGTGCGCGGCCAGCCGGGGCGCCTGCGCGATGATGGTGCTGTCGACGTTGACGATCTCCCAGCCCGCCGCGCGCACCCGGCGGGCGGCCTCGGCCAGCAGCAGGGAAGAGTCGGCGCCGGCAAAGGCCGGGTCGGTATCCGGAAAGTGCCGGCCGATGTCGCCCA